>JBEKEO010000022.1:0-26527 GCA_050013795.1 Bacteroidales bacterium | reverse complement strand
ATTCATATATCATTTTCAGCATCCTCTTTTCCTGGAAGTTAACTATTGCAGGCATTCCTACTTGCTGATTGGCAGTTGCAATAATCTTTTCCTGGTTATTTTTCATTTGTTCATCCGTACTGCAAATACTAAAATTTACTACCTATTTACAACAAACTTTTCTGCACTATTATTGAGCTTTAAAACATATACTCCAGGAGCATACCCTTGAACGTCCACTTGAGCCTTTCCTTCTATTGAATTCTGCTCTATGAGTTCACCTGCTACATTATATATATAGTAGATAGACTTTGGACTTTGGGTTTCGACAAAGAGCTTGTCGGTAGTCGGATTGGGGTAGAGGTTAAAGAATTGATGAGTGGTAAAGGAGTGAATTCCGGTAGCTGAATATTTTATTTTTATTATTGAACTGTTGCCCCAAGTGTTATGCCCATTTACCTTTACAATGGAACCGGATTTAAAATAAGAATCTAAATTTGAATCATATGGTACATCTGTCGTATCATTTATAGTTGTATCTTTAGCAGTCGAGGTCAATGTCCAATAATATTTAGTAGCATGTGGTATTGGGTGAATTGACACAGAATCAGATGGAATCAAAGTGTCATTGTTGAGAGTGTCTATTGGATGAGCTATTGTGAAAATAAAAGCGCTATTGTAACTCATAGTCGAGCCACCAGCATAAATTGAATCATTTGTTATCAAGAGTGAATTAATTGATGCGGCAGAGTTATTAAGATGCTGAGCTATGTTCCAACTACCGTTATATGTGAAAATTGTATCTGAATTAGTACCAGCAAATAACATTGAATTATCTTTTCCGAATGAAAGAATACTTTGATGAATTTTTGTAGGATTCCATGAACCACTACCATTATATATATATATTCCACTATCTGTTCCAGCATACATCGTATCTCTAAAAGAAATCAAAGCGTTGGTACTATATGAAGATAACCCTATTACATTCCATTTATTACTATCTAAAATAGTAGCATAAACTCCAACATCAGTTCCAGCAAATACACTATCATTTTTTATGCATAATGACCGAATTGTTGAAGTAGGAAGTCCAATACTTGGAATTTTGACCGAATCATTTATGTTTACTAAATATACATATCCATATTCACCACAGTATACTATACTATCATTTATAACTGCCGCAGAATGAATACCATAACTACCTATTGATACTTGATTCCAAAATTTTCCAGAATCAATTGAATACGTTAATCCAGCAGGATTGCCTGAATATATTATTAAGTTATGAGTAATTAGAAAATTAGCAGGTCCCAAAATTTGTGTCCACGAGGTATCATATTTATATATTCCTTGATCTTGAACGCTGGTAAATATTACTGAATCTTGTTTTATAATCCCATTAACATACCCAACAGGTCCAGGAAAAATATTATTTGACCATTGACCCCAGCTCATTACTGTGATCATACACATTGCAAACATTAACATTACTTTCATTACGATTACTTTTTTCATACTTTTTCTATTTTAAATTGTTTATACTTTGTTTTCTTAATATAAAGATAAGGAATTTGATCGAATTTACCAAATGTTTGACCTATTATTTTAAGTTCGAATTAAAGAAATTTGGTAAAATTTGAATGGAGTTTGTAACTTATTGATTCTCAATATTCAAAGAATTTACCAAAATCTCCTTCATCCTTCAAATTTTTTACCCATCCCACTTTCTTTTTCCAGTACCAAATGCCCTTCAAAAAGTTACCATTTTCATCACATTTCATGAATTTGATCTTTTCAGCAGGTTCTCGTGAAGTGGGGCATCTATTTTCCCAAGCTTTCCTCAGCTTTTATTTGTTGTTTTAATATATTAGAAACTTCCCAAGCCAAGTAATCACTAACTGTTTTTTTAAAGTCTTGCAATGTAGGCTTTGTTTCAATTGGTACTGTTTGGTTCCAGTCTGCACCATTTTTGGGGTCAATAGTACCTTCATAATACTCTTTATTTGTAAAAATTTTTAGCTTGCTTTTGCCAAAACGCACCAAGTTTACCAATTCTTCGTAGCGTTCTTTTGCAAAATCGGTATCTTTTAAGTTATTGGTAGATTTTTTGCGGTTGGTACGAGTGTAACCATCATTGGAAAAATCAATAAACTTAACCATTTCATCTTTATGGTGTTTTTCGTTTACTTTAAACACATACACATTGGTTTGTACGCTTGATTTTCCAATAAAAATATCTACTGGCATTTTGATACTTGCCAAAAGTGTATGTTTTTCTAAAATTTTCTTGTTGTACTCTTTGGCTTTACCTGAACCTGCTGAATTTTGAATAATAATAGCTGCATAACCTTTATTCATCATACCAAGAGCTTTTTCAACAAAGTTCATCCCGTTGCCATTAGAAGAATATGGCGGATTGAGTACAAAAGCATCGGCTGGAAATTTGTGATTAGTTTTTCCAAAGCCGTATTTACCGTCATAATCACTCAAAGAGTCTTTATTTAAGATATTTGAACTTCCATCTCCCATCAAAATCATATTGAGAATTGCCAACATATATACGCTGGAGAGCACCTCTAAACCAAGTAGTTGTTCGGTCTTTATTTTGATTTCTTTTTGTGTAAGCTTATCAGCCGAAGTGATACTGTTTTTGGCATCGTTGAGCATTTCGTTCATGGCAGCCACAAGTAAACCAGCCGATCCAGTAGCAAAATCCCAAACGTAAGAGTCTTTGTTTACACGAGCTAATTTTACCAAAAGAGAAGCTATATAAGAAGGTGTCAAAACTACATCATTTAGTCTATCTTGTGAAAAACCAAGCCAACTATACATTTCATTAAAGAGTTTTCCTGTGAAATCAGTGGTTAAACCAATTTTATAATATATTCCCAAATCATCTACAATTTTTGTAAAGACTCTTTTTAGTTGGCTTTCACCGTTAACTACTTTGTTGATATTGTCAGTTAAAAGTGTGTTTGATAAAGTTCTGATGATATAATCTTTCTTTGCATCTGGTAAATTTTTCTCACCTAAAAATGCCTTTATTTTTGTTACAATAATATCTCCGTCAGAACTTCCTTTTTCAATAGATGATTTCAGATCAGATTTTTCAAGTGGTTTCACTTTTCGAGGAATACCAATTGTTGCAATAATAGAAGCAGCAACCAAGTAAACACGATCATTTTCGCCCAAACCTTTTTCATTTTGGTAAATATCATTATTAAGTTTTACTAAACTGGTATCAATTTCTTTTTCTCGTTGCTGTTTGAGTTTGTCAATTTCTTCTTGAGTTAAACTTAAAGTTTTTACTTGCTTAATAAACGTATCAAATTTATCTTTTTTCAGAAAAGAAAAATCCGAGAATTCGTCAACTTTTTGACCAGCCCCAAAATTGCTTTTTGAAACATAATACACTCCAATTTGGTGTTGAATTTTTCCGCTTTCATTTTTATACCCTGTCATTCCTATAGCGATAATATCGGTGAAAGTGGTATGATGAAGCAAAGCATTCGCATAATGCACCGCACCGTTTACAGCAAAAGAATTGATATTTTTAAAATTGGGTTCGTTTTTCGCAGTTCTATTTTCAACCTGTCCGTCGCTGTCCAGTTTTACGAGTTTGTCTTTATAGCCTTTGTACTCAATAAGAATAGGGAAATCAATTAAATTTTTATCTTTCAACAACAATTTTGCATCAGGTCGATTTCCACCGACTCCTCCATTTTTAGAAAAATAATCATCAAGAGCCTTATCGATATCAAAGTTTAAAGACTCTTGTTCTAATTTATAAGGTAATTTGTAAGATTTAAGCCAGCCATTAGCTAAATCTGCAATATTTGGCTCTATTGATTGTGCTGTTTTTTTCCCTTTCATTATTCCAATTTTTTTAATAATTTTCAAGTTCAAAGATATAATTTTTAGTTGGCTTATTTGGTTTGTGTATTGAAAATGTGTATATTGATAATAAGCATTTTAGATATGATAGAATGCCTATTCTTCTACTTCAATTTTTAAAATGAATTTGGAAGGAGATTCATTAGAGGATAAAGGTAGGTTGCCAATAATAGAATTGTAAAGATTGCTATGACTTGGTTTTGTAGTATGGGTATATGATACAAAAAGGATTCTAACAAACTTGCCCTGAATATCATTGTAAACAGATAAATAGTCAACCGGCCAATGACTTTTTTCATTATTAATTTCAGTTACCAAAGTAATACCAGATGAACTTTTTAATGAAGTATATTTTACAAATTTACCCAGGTATTCGTTAGTTTTGATAACTCCTTTTTCAATAGCATCCCACCATTCATCAGTACCAATTAATATTTTTTTATAGTCGTTAAATATTATTCTTTTATTAGGGTCGTGTTCTACATCTTCAATGAGTACATTGGCCCATACGCAATCCTTTAAAGTACGCTGGCAAGTGTCTATTCTGTGTTTGTCATTTTTAAGATCATATACTGTAGCCATAAAATAGTTTTTTTAAATATTTATACAAATTTATTATTATTCTAATTCAAATTGCAAAGGAGGTTGTTTAATAAAAGATCGAATTGCCAATCAAAATTAGAAAATTCCAATAAGACAGCATGAAGGAATGTTTAATATATTTGTTATACTATAACTTAGCCTATATTTTAGCAACAACTAATAATAGTTTATAATTTATTCCAAAATGACTTTTAAAGTTACCACCTTACCACTTTATTGATTTTACTGGCGGGGTAAGATGGTCAGGGATGATTTTTGAAGTTACCACCCTACCACCTTTTTTGAGATTTTAGGGGTAAGGTGGTAAGATGGTGGTAAGATGTTTTTGATGATCTTACCACTTCTATAAAGCTTATGGGAAAGGAGTTTTAGAGGAAAAGTGGTAAGGTGGTAAGATTTTTTTAGAATTCTATATTTTTTTTGATAACGTAATAACCGTAGTTTCTTTCAGGATATTTTTTCTCACGAGCAAAAGAAAGCATTTTAAGCGCTCTGCCGGTATTAATTGTATTCAGTTTTACTTTTCCAAAGGTTTGTTCAGACAGATAAAGAATTATATCGGTTGCTGTCATAAAAGTATCATTGGCTTCCTTGGTGCCGGGAGAAAGATACTTATGAATAAGTTCGAATTCGGATGTTGTGATATGGAACTGGCGGTTGTATTCTTCGTTTTCCTTTATTTCATCCTGATTGAGATCACAGATAAAATCAGTTTTGAATAAATGGTAAGCCTGCGCCCAGACATCATCTATATTGATGTTTTCTTTATAAGACCAATCAATGGATTCAATGACGAAACAAAGCCAGCGTACGGAACCGGATTCATCATTAAGGAACTCAGCCTGGTTTGTGGAGCCGATAAAAGAAGCACGACGTGGAATAATTGAATTTTTGCGGTCGTAGGGTAAGCGGTCATTTATCTTGTCCTTTGAAAACAAAGATTTTAAAGAATTGATCTCAATTTTAGAAAGCGTTGAAAGTTCATCAAGGTTTATTAATAGGTTCGTTGTAAGCAGGATTCGACTGTCTTTATCAATACTTAAATTCTCAGCAATGTAATTTGAGAGCGCCGGAGGGCAAAGGAAACGACAGAAGGTTGATTTGCCGGAGTTTTGTTTATCATGTACCAGGATAAAGGCCTGCTTATTAAAATAGCTGTCAACAATTGCACACTTCACAACACGAACAAGCCACTTTTTGAAATGAGTATCAAAGCGCTCACGGACTTCAGGCTTTAATTTTACATAAGATGCTAAGTTTTGAATGTGGTCGGTTTCGCCGGACCATGGAGGAAGGGATTCAAAGTATTGCGTTAAAACATTGTAACGAGGAACAAGATCGGATTTCAGGAAAGCCATGAGGTTATTAAGAGAAAAGGTCAAGCCATCAAGTGACATTGTTATAAAAATATTGTTTTCGTTCATGAGCTTGTATTCTTCCTGGTCTTTTTCCTTGTATTCGAATTCGGTGGAAACAGTATTATAACGTATGTCGTAATGCTGTGTTAAGTAATCGCGGACTTGATGAAATTTATTGGTAGATGATTTGTATTTCTTATCAGTGATCTTATCAGAAGGTTCTTGCTCTGTTTTTGACGTTTTATATAGACTTGCCGGTGGCACGCCTTTACAAGTTATACCATGATCTTTAGCGAAGCCGAAAAAGGTTTTAATAGTAATGCCTGAATTTTGGCTATTAAGGCAGTTGTCGAATTGCTTTTCGCAATCAGAATGATTGTATTTTGGATTAATACTGCTGACACGATGGAAATAATCTCGCGCCGTAGAACCAAGTCCGTCAATTAAAGCAAAGCAGATTTTTATCCAATCATCGTAAGTTGAAGTGATATCAATGCGGTTGGACTCTATTTGAGAAACAACATTTTCAATATCATCCTGCAGAGTGGGTAAAATAACCTGATATATTAAAGCATCAGGGTTGTAGTATAAATCCGGATCGTAGGAAAAGAAACAAAGCCGTGTGATGTCTTTGCCGGATGGATCCACGTGCAGGTCAAGTGCCTTTTCATAATATTGTCGCACTTGGTTGAATGCCTGTAGATGGTTTTCCTGTAATGATGATACCTTTACCAGCACCTTGCAGCCATTACCAGATGGGCTTTTAAAAAGTGATAAAGTATAAGGAATCGTTGGAATCTTTTCACATAGTAGTTTTAAGCGATTTTCTGTGAGCTTGTCAAAGTCCAGGATTATTAAACCTGAATACTCTTTCAGGAATTGCATTTTACGACCGCCAACAAAATATCCGGATGGAGTAAATGCAAGTAATGATTTTTTCTGCTTGTTGTATTCATCAAGATTATCTGAATTTACAAGCTTTTGGAGTTCAGCAACCTGAGATTTGTATTTGTCGGACTTTATCTGATCAAGCACTTCTGAGATGTGCTGATGAGATATTATTTGGGTGAAATTTTGGAATATGGTTACTTTCATAAGATTGGTAATTAAATATTAAAACATTTTCGTTGATTGTACCCCCTCTGTCAGCATAAAAAGCTGACATCTCCCCCTATGAATAGGGGGAGTTACAAGGCTTTTTTACTTTCTTGCCAGCGCAATTTTTACTTTGAAAAACCACCAAGCATAGGACATGATGAAAAACATTGCTTGGTAAATCTTGATGAAATCAGGTTTTGCTGGATGCGTGTCATGGTTAGCATGTAATACCTCCTGCTTCTTTGATTATAAGAAAGAAGCGGTTTGCGAGTAAAATCAAATGCATGACAAACATGAATCAATCCTTTTAATGATTTCTTACCCTTGGTCATTTCTTTTATCAATGGGGCTTCTGCCAATATTGCCAGGGATTCGTAAAATTCCCTGAGCTGCTTTGGTTGACTGTTAATATAGTCCTGTGTTCTCTTTGAATATATTATTTTCATAAATTTGGTTTTATACTCTTCCAGCATCCATTGGATTGGGGTGCAGGAGAGAAGATTAATACTGGTAATAATTATTTTTCATTGCATTTGTGATAATGCTTTTTGAGATGTTCCTCGATATCGGAAGCACGGAAATATATTTTGCCGCCGATCTGGGAATAGCCCAATATCTGATTATCACGGTACGCCTGCAAGGTGCGTTTGGAGACTTTTAGCAACTGGCATACTTCCTGAATGTCGAGCCATATTTCAGAAAGAGGTTGCTTACGGATGTTGTTGTCAATTTTCTGACCAAGATTATTCATAGTATCAATAATCTGCCTGAAGGCATTGGAATCAAAGGTTATTACTTCCATGTATAAAAGTTTTAAAAGGTTTAACATTTTTTCTGATCCCGGTACATGGCCAGTGCCCGTGAATCTTTTTTTATGTTTCTTTCTGCAGAAGAAAACCGGTACAAAGGAAGTATGAGAAAAAAGGTCTTTTCGAAAAAAAAAGGTCTGCGAAATGGTAAAAAGACCTTTTTTATTGGTGGAAAAATGGAAATGACTGTAAATAAGTGGAGTGTAGAAAACCCTCTAATATCGTGCCAGAAAAGGTCTTTTTAGGGAAGAAAAAGGTCTGCGAAGACCATTTTTTTTGGAAAGAGTTGATATTGAAATGATAGTGTTTTTTGAATACAAAAAGTAAAAAAAAGGTCTTTTTAGAAAAAAAAGACCTTTTTAATTTTGGATGTAATGTTTTGACTAATCAACCGGAGCAATATCAATTTTCTTTTTACTACCAGACTTAGGGCGCTTGTCAGATTTGCCAGACTGCAAATGAGTTTTAATGGTGTATTTGCTTAGAGGATGGTCTTGGTCATCAATTCCTATCAGGGAAACAATAGTTGAAATTACTTCGTGCGATGCATCAAGTAAAGGAATATTCTTATTATTGTGTTTCTGCATAAACTGATAGATTGCATCGCCCAGGATATTCTTATTGCCATTCCACTTGACCTTACCAATGAGCTCTACAAGCTGCTGAACCTTTTGGGGAGGGATATTATGAGCTTTACCGATAATGTCATAAGCATTTAACAGAGAATTGTCGGAATCTTGACCATAATCTGATTCCCGAGCAAGAATATCTGAATCGTTATCTAAAGTGGTTGTTATTGTATTGTTCTGTTTGTACATAACAGCCGGATTCATCTGGAAAAGCTCTGCAAGTAATTGTTTTTCGGTCTTCTTGCTCTTGCCCAGGAAATCTTCAAAAAGTTTTTCATAAAACATGCGTAGGCGGATGAGAAAGAAATTAAGGTAGTAATGTATGAAAGCATCAGGATTGCGGAGATAATCAGGATAAAGAGTGAAAAGATCGTGAAAAACTGCCTTATGATTGTGGAAGCAGGTCTTTACAAACATACGGTTTTTGACAGCATACACTTTGATGTCTTTTTCATCATGGGAAGATTCAAGTGTGTAGAGTGCGCGGTTCTTTATACGCTCAAATTCATCCACAAGAAGGCCCTGAATGATATTACTTCGTTTATCAGGCGCCTGAGTAAGTGAAAAGTTATCATGTAGATTGTAATAACATAATGGCGTTATTGTGATATTTACAAATTCCGGTGATTTGCCAGTAGAGGTTGTAAGTTTGAAATCGTCAGTAGACTTGTAACCTAGTGCCTGATAATTGAAGGTATCAGAGAGTGAATTTGCCTGGGACAAAGGAACATTTTTATAAATGACCTTTGAGTTCACGGACCTGACAATAGAAAGAATGTCTTTGTGCAAGCACTTTCCGGATAGCATAGTTTTGAACTTTCCGGTTGTAAGTTCGGAAAAAACAATAATATGATTCATGATATATATGAGGAGTTTAAACGTACAAATTTAACTGAATAAGAGGTGCGAAATGCAAATGTTGACAAATAAGTGCAAGAGTGAAAAGGCTTGATAAATGTGGGTTTCAGAAGCAATAAAATGTAAATAACTGAATGTCAATGATAGAAATTTATTAACAATTTAAATGGGTGAAAATGAGATAAAATAAAAGAACTAATCTTGTTTTTGGCAAAGACTTTAAAAAGAAAGGTCGTTGTAAAATTAAGTTTGGAATTACATTGAATTGCAAAGTGTAAATATTGGAGTTTAATAGTTCAATAGATGTGCAAAAAAAAGTTAAAAAAAGAAAATAAATACTTGGTGTTTTATCAATACTGTAGTATCTTTGCGGATAATTAACAGCTCTTTCAATAGCAGAGTAACGCAAAATATCAAGTGGATATTCACGTGGAGATTTTATTTTTGAAAGTCTGAAATATCTACTGGAAACAGGAAAGAGAGGAAGTTAAAAAGAGCCTCTCTCTCCGCTGAAAATAATTTTTTAAAAGCGTTAAAAATATCAAATCCCTTTGAGTTTTAGCACTTCAAGGGATTTGTGCTTTTAGTGGACATATCAAAAACCACATAAAATCTCATTGCAAAGTTACCCTGCTTTTTAGGTTTTTAATAACAGTATCGACTGAGGTTTTGGAGTAACTTATATTATACAAAAGCAATGATATAAGTCCGAAAAAATAAACCCCCATCTGCCTTTCGAGCATTGATTCGCTCAGGAAAAACAGAATTATGGCAATCCCGAAATATTTGCCTTCGGGTAGATAAAATATCTTTCGGAAAATGATAAAAAGACATGTTATAAAAACCAGCATCATTACCAGTCCGTATTTAATCCCAATTGATAAATACTGATTGTGGGGATTGAAATTTTGTAAACTTCCAGCCTGCCAATCTTTCGAACAATAACAATTATTAAGCTGCTGTTGGGAATTCCGGCTTCCTGTGCCCCATAAAATGTTTTCTGCAAATACTTTCAAAGAACAATCCAGTATGATTGTGCGCTGTGAAAAAGAATCAGTATAGCTTTTCTGGTCTGTTTTCCATAAAACTATTTCGCTGAGGCGGTTTTTAAGCGATGGAACAACAAAACATACAAGCACTATTAAAGCAAATGCTGAAAATATCAGCGTAATTTTCTTCCACAACAACAGTTTAAAGTTAATTATCCATATGAAAAGGAAAATTGCTCCTGTAATGAATGCTATCCGAGCTGCCAGAAATAAAACGGATATAAAGAGTAGTATAGCCAGTATGTAACTGCAGAATTGAAAGAATCTCTTTACACCGAATGAAGCCTGCAAGAAAAAACAGGCAGAAGAAAGAGCAAAAATTGAATAATAGGTAGGATGCAGGCCTGATATACGTTCAAAATTAAACCTAAGAAGATAGGCTCCATTTTCATATGAAGTGGCAGAGAATAGCACTCCGTTCAACGATAAAGCAACAATTGAATATAATGTCAGTACACTCACAGAAAAAGCAAATATCAACAAAGCCAATTTGAAATTCCTGAACTCTGTAAGTCGCAATAGGATTGGAATAAAGAATGGTGCGGTAAAAAAGAAAAGTTTTGTTTCAAATTCAAACCGTGCAGTCGGATTGAATCCTGAAATACAGAACTCAAACAGGTATGGAAGAAAAGGCAGTATAAAAATCAGGTTCCGGATAATTATTTTTCCAATTGGAAATGGTTTGATAAAAAATGCAATTAAAGTCAAAACGGATGCCAGCATTAAAATCATATTCGTAACTTTCAGCGGATACAATGGAAAGGCAAATAATGCGAGGAAAAGTATAATTATCAGCAAATGTAACCAGCTGATTTTAGTATTACTTTCCGGCAAGATGTTTGTTAATTTTATCATCAACGAATGCTTTGAACTCACTTCGAAACCTTTCAATAGAAAAAGGTTTTATATTTTCTATAAAATCCTCCCTCATAAAGATCCTGTTACCTGCGTGAAATGCCCGTATGGTAGTAACCATATCTTCCACGGTTTTATTATGGAAGAAGATACCGGTATTCTGGTTCACAGTTTCTTTATACCCTCCGACTGATGGAATAATAACAGGAGTGCAATACGACTGGGCCTCAACAACCAAAATCCCGAAATCTTCTGTGGCTGCGGCAATAAAGGCTTTTGATTCTGATAGCTTACGGCGTTTTGTTTCATCGTCGATATATCCAAGATAGGTTATATTTTCGGGAAGGTTCTTCATTATTTTTTTCCTGAGAGGTCCATCGCCAGCAATTTCAATTTTCAGTTCAGGCATATTACGAAATGCTTCAACTATAAGCCCCACATTTTTATAGGTTACAAGCCGTGAAACTGAAAAATAAAAATCACCTCTTTTATATGCAGATTCCTTCATTTCCACATCTACTGGCGGATAAATCACTGTACTCTCACGTTCGAAGAATTGATGAATCCTGTTTTTTACAAAAAAAGAATTAGCAATGAAATGATCTACCCTGTCAGTGCTTTTAATATCCCATCTTTGCAGCTTCCCAAAAAAATATTTTAAAATTGCCTTGTCCAGGAATGTTTTTGCTGTTCTTAAATAATCTTCTTTCAGATCCCAGGCATAACGCGCAGGACTGTGGCAGTATGATATATGCAACTGACCCGATTTTCGCTTAATACCTTTGGCTACACATGAAGAAGATGAAATGATAATATCATAAACTTTCAGATCAAATCGTTCTATAGCGAATGTAAATATAGGGAACAGATTCCTGTATCGCTGTCTGGCAAATGGAATTTTCTGAATAAAACTGGTATGGGTTTTTTTCCCCAGTAAGAAAGTATCACGGTTGTGTTGGTTGAAGAAATCAAACAAGCAAAAAACATCAGCATCAGGGTAACAATGAAGAATTTCTCTTACAACCTTTTCAGACCCACCGGGTTCGTTAAACCAATCATGTACTAATGCTATTTTTGGCATTCTGCGAAACTTTTATTGTTTTCCGTGTCTTTTACTTAGTAATGTTTTATTATGTCTGACAGAATATCTGCAGCCTTGTCAAAAGTATATTTATTTTTCAGATGCGACAATTCATTTATGTCTGGTTGATAACAGTCGATTTTGTCTAAAGATGAAAGAAAAGATTTTGCATTATCAGCCTCATAATACAAAGGAAGTTCATCAAATGATTCTCTGTATACCTTCAGATCAGGCACAATCACTGGTGTTCTCAAGATAAGTGCTTCAAGAACCGGTATGCCAAACCCCTCATATCCGGATGGGAAAACCAAAGCTTCTGCATGTTTCATTAAAGAATAATAATTTTTGTCATCGACATATTTAAATAGATGCAGGTTCTCATCCCGTATAAATTCTATATTTCCGAAAAATTCCATATCAGCTCCAACACCAACAATATGATAATTCCTTTTTTTTAATTCGGGCAACTGTGAAATAGCAAATGAGGCATTTTTCCTTGGATTATATATTCCAGTCAGGAATATATATTTGAAAGGAAAGGGTTTTATTTCATCAAAATCCATTTTAGGGACGCCATTGGGAACCACATTCACCTTTTCAGGTTTGACGGAATATTGGTGAAGGATTTCATTTTTTATATAATTTGATACCGTTACAATTTCCAGAGATTGTTTACAGATTCGGGGGATAAGAAATTTATACCAAAGCCGGAATAAGGAGTTGAACCATGCTTTGTCCTTCAGAAAAGCAAGATCATGAATTGTTACTATTTGTCGCCTTATCAATAAAGGTGCGCTATTGCATAAGTTTATCAGTATGGAGTGTGGATGAAATAAAATAAACAGTGACAGCCAAATCTGTTCCCAGAAAAATTTACTTCCCAAGCCTGATCTTTTTACCTTTAATCCTTGCACATCGTATTTCCCTTTAGGGCAAATGACGACTATCTCAGGATGTGTTTTCTGCAATGCCAATGAAACACCTATAGCAAACTTCTGAACACCTGTCCCTTTTTGGCATAGGAATTTACCATTGATATAAAACCTCGTGGAGTTTGTCACTTTCTCTGGTTTTCGAATTGACAAAGTTATCTGTTTTTGTTAATAATTTGCCTTCTGATAATAAATAACAGACCCTGAAACTATTATTTGTAATTTGTTGGTGTATGTCCGAAATTTGTTTTATTTTGTTTAAAATTTTGATGATGCGTGGGAGCAAAAAGTATATTATTCTTTTTCTGATATATAAAAATCTGCAGCTTAAATATAAACATTCTGCATTGGGATTTTTATGGAGCCTCCTCCATCCGTTTTTGTATCTTCTCATTTTTTTGGTGATATTTTCTGCAGCATTTCCTGCTATTGAAAACTATCCATTATATGTATTAAGTGGTCTTGTATTCTGGATATATTTTTCAGGTGTTACAAACCAGCTCAGTTCAGTCTTTATCAAGAATACACATTTGATTAAATCGTTAAATATTCCAAAAGCAATTTATCCGTTGACTGAATTGGGAAGCGAGCTTGTAAGTTTTCTTCTGGGATTGATCCCGTTCATGTTTATCATGTGCTTTATGGGTATGCATTTCACTTTAAATTTATTATATATTATTCCTGTGATCCTCTTGTTTTCTGTTTTTATTTTCTCAGTTGGAATTATCCTTGGCTCCCTGAATGTGTATTTCAGGGACGTAGGGATATTGTGGAATACAATAAACCCGGCTCTATTTTATCTGTCTCCTATTGCATATTCTTTTAAGATAGTTCCTGAACGCTTTAAGTTTATTGTAAAATATAATCCTTTGTTTCATTTTATGGAATTAGTCAGAAATGTTCTTTACGAAGGACAAGCTCCGGAAATGCATTATGTCTGGAACTGTCTTATGATTACATCGGCAACTGCTGTTCTGGCTTTTCTGATATACAGGAAGACAAGGAATGGATTCATTTCAAATCTATAGCAAGTATGGAGTATGTTGTTAAACTAAATAATGTTTCCGTAAGTTATTTGCAAAGCAGAAAAGGAGTGCATTCCTTTAAGGATTTTGTATTAAAGGCTTCATTTATTTCTCCTTTTCAAAAGAAAAGTGTTTTACATAATATTGACATTGAAATTCAGAAAGGTGAATCAGTTGGCATACTGGGGCCGAATGGCAGCGGCAAAAGCACTCTTCTGCGCACGATTGCCGGCATAATTAAACCTGAAACCGGTACAGTGGATGTGAAGGTTCGAATATCTCCATTATTAACACTTGGTGCCGGAATTGAACTTGAACTTTCCGGATATGAAAATATCCGGATTGCACTTGCTCTTTCCCGTAATTATATTAAGTCGACCCGAAAGGAAATGATTGAAAAAATTACCGATTTTGCAGAGTTGACTAAAGAACAACTGAAGATGCCAACTAAGATGTACTCGACCGGAATGCTTGCCCGTCTTGCATTTAGCAGCGTAATGACATCGCAACCGGAACTGCTTATGATCGATGAAGTGCTAGCTGTTGGTGATAAGGGGTTTCAAAATAAATGTATCAGTCGGATACATGAAATAATTAAAAATGGGGCAACACTTCTTTTTGTTTCTCATAGTCCTGATGAAGTTAGATCAATTTGTAATAAGGGTATTTGTCTGAAAAATGGCAATATAATATTGAACGGGAGTTCGAAAGAAGCAACTGAAGTATACAGCGGTTTATTTTAACAAGGGAATCATACATGGAAACCTTTATTTGAAGATATTTTCAGAAAGTTTGTTTTACTTTAATAACTTTGCAGTTAATGGCTCAAAGCAAAGATGATATAGATAATAAGCCTGATTTAATTTTGGACGAAACCATAAAGGATAAACGGATCAGTCCATTGGATCCTGATGATGAAAGTGACGGCCACTATTGGAAAAAACGTTTCAAAAGCGCTTCAAAAGAAATTGACGAACTGAACAAGCAACTCGCCACTGCCCTTCGAAGCATGGACAGTCTTATAAAGAAACTTGCAGAGCTCGAGAACAGCAAACTGGTAAAATTTCGCAAGTATTTTTATCTCTATCTTTCCAGGCTCAGGTCAAATTTCAGCAAGGGAAAGAAACGCAATTTCGGCTCTATACTATATAATTATGTGTTCAAGCGCGGAGGCAGGCTTTTCAGGTTGTTCTTAACAAAAGTATTTCGTTCACTGTACCTGCTTTTTGAAATCCGAAAAGTAATGATTATAGAAGTTGCTGAAAATTATCTTGCTAATACGTCTAACTATTCACAATATCTTCTTAAGAAAAAACTAAATAAAGACATAATTAAGCAATACAAAAGAAATATCAAAGGCTTTGCGCATCGGCCTTTGTTCAGCATCATCATGCCTGTTTACAACCCGCGTATCGACCTGTTCATTAAAACGCTTGATTCGGTTTGCGGACAGGTATATGAATATTGGGAGCTTTGTATCGCCGACGATAATTCAACTGATCCAGAGGTAAGAGAAACCATAAAGAAATACTGCAAGACAGATGAGAGAATTAAAGCAGTTTTTCGTGAACAGAACGGACATATTTCCAAAGCTTCCAATTCAGCGCTCGAACTGGCAACCGGTGAATACTCAGTGCTGATGGACCATGATGATATATTGCGTAATGATACCCTTTATGAGATGGCATTGGCAATAAACAAAAAAGGCGGTGCCGACATTATATATTCAGATGAAGATAAGATTGATGAATGGGGTTTGCATTCAGAACCGCATTTCAAACCCGACTGGTGTCCTGAAAATCTGCTTTCACGAAATTATTTGGGACATGTTTGTGCATTTAAAACGGCACAGATCAGGGATGTCGGTGGCTGGCGTGTGGGTTTTGAAGGTAGCCAGGATTACGATCTCCTGTTGAGATATTCAGAAATTTACAATAATGTTATTCATATTCCAGAAGTATTATATCATTGGCGTATTCACAGCGGCAGTGCTGCTTTGAGCGAAGCCATAAAACCCTATGCATATCGTGCTGCCCAGATGGCACTTGCTGAAGCTATGTCAAGAAGGGGAATGGAAGCTACAGTGGATTTTCTTGACAGCTTCAGAGGTTATAGCATTCGCTTTGGATTGAAAAATAAGAACGCAAAAGTCAGTATCATTATTCCTTCAAGAAATAAAGCCGAATTGCTTAAAAAATGCATAAATTCAATTGAAAAAAACTCAACATACAAAAATTTTGAGATTGTTGTGATTGATAACAACAGCGATCAGAAAGAATTCTTCAGCCTTATAAATCAGTATTCACAACAGACTGATTTTTCGTTCAAATGTATTCAGGATAAAGAACCTTTTAATTTTTCACGTTTGATCAATCTGGGCAGGAAAAATTCCTCAGGTGAGTTTCTTGTATTACTGAATAACGATACTGAAGTGATATCTCCTGATTGGATTGAAGCCATGATGGAACATGTTCAGAGAAAAGAAATAGGCGTGGCCGGTGCAAAATTGTTATATGAAAATGATACGATACAGCATGCAGGAGTAATAGTTGGGCTGGGGGGAGCTGCAGGTCATGTTCTTGTTGGCGAGGACAGAGATGGTCCCGGATATTTCAATTATGTAAATATGCTGAACCAATATTCAGCATTGACCGCTGCATGTTTCATGGTACGAGCTGATGCTTTTGACGAAGTGAATGGTTTTGATGAAATTTTTACTACAGAATATAATGATGTAGATTTTTGTTTAAAAATAGTTGAAGCTGGTTATCGCAACCTTTATGTTCCGCACTGTGAGGTATATCATCATGAATCCATGTCGCGAGGACATCCCCATAGTACAAGTGAATCATATAAAAAGCATGTGAAAGAGGTTAACCTGTTCAGGAAAAAATGGAAAGGATATGTTGAGCATGACCCTTGCTATAACCCTAACCTTTCTCTGGGAGTTCATAACTTTGGATTAAAATAAAAGATTATGTTAGTTACTTTTCTGTATTGCATTGATTTTCCAAGAGAGTCAGATAATGTTGAAAGCAGTGATGAAATCAGGGGCTGGCTGATGTGTTCTCATTCTATTACTTCAATTCAATGTGATAAAAATTATACGCTGAACTATGGTTTCTCGAGGCAAGATGTTATAAATAATTTCAGGAAATTTTCTTCAAATGAAAATTCCGGTTTCATTATTAATGCTAAGTGCGAATTAATTGATCTGAAAAAGAAATTTGCTGTTGAAATTGAGGTTAATACTGAAGCCGGAAGCTCAAAATATAATATTGCTCTTAACCTGTGTTCATCCTTAATTCAGGAGATAGTGATTGATAGTGAGAAAATATTATCCGATTCCGTCTTTGAAAAAACCGAAACAGGATTTCGTGATGCGTTAAAGAAAAATCCGCTCTTAACAATACGGATGGACATCACCAACAAATGCAACCTGAAATGCGTGATGTGCCATTACAGGAAAAAGGAAATTTATTCTCAGCCGCTGAAAGTAGTTACTGCTGAACAACTGAAAAAGCAACTTGCAGGGATAGGACCCTTTGTAAAGCATATTATGCTTTCATGTGGATATGAGCCACTAATGTCAGTGCATTTTCATGAGATAGTGAGCATGCTGCGTGAAAATTATCCACACATGGAGATTGGAATGTGCACCAACGGCATGCTGCTGGATTCAAAGGCAAGGAAGACAATTATTGAAAAAAATATAACTCATGTTATTCTATCTTTTGACGGAGTAAAAAAAGAAACACTTGAACGCATCCGCGTTGGCGCCAATTATGAAAAGATACTAAGCAATATAATGGCATTGCGCGATCTGAAAATAAAATATAAAAGAAAATTTCCATTACTGTTAATGGATTTCGTTATGATGAATTCAAATATTCATGAAGCGCCTGTTTTTGTTGAACTGTGCGTTAAACTGGGAATAGAGATGATAGATTTTCGTCATATGGTGGGAAATGATTTTTACAGTGATTATCAAAAAGAAAAATACAATTATTACAGGCAGAAAATTCTTCAAAGCTCAAAGAACCTGAATATGGCGGTACGCCTGCCCGAAATTTTCGCTGATGTTCAGGGAAAATATTCTGAAATAACCAAAGAGCCTGATCTGACAGATTATAATAAAGTAAAACCAGATGTTCAAACAGAAGAAATTAATCAGTTACCTGAAATTGTTTTTCACGAAATAAAGGAAAATGATATTGAGTATCTTTCATCTGTATCATGCCTGCGCCCTTACACCGAAATCATGATTGTTGAACAGCAAAAGGTGTTTCCTTGCTCGTACTATGGCGATCTAATGGGAAATCTGGATAATAATGAAGACATGTCAGGCATTTTCTTCAATGAAAAATTTCAGAATGTGCGCAGGAAAAAATTATTTTCACGGTTTGACTTCAACTGCGTCAACTGTCCTATAAAGTTAAATTTACTTCCAACGGAGATTACACTGTAAGGAAGAAGTAGACAGTAGCAGTATTCAGTTCGTTTTTCTTTATTCGATATCCATTATTCAATTAGTTTGAAGTTTATGGTCAAAGCTAGTCCGACAAAAAAGTCGTTCTGGTGAAATAAGCGCCGGACCAAATGCTCATCGTAAACAGTTCATAATTCTATTTTTTCCGACGAAATCTAATAATTTTTTATTTGTTAAGCCCTTTTAAAATCTCAGCCGCATCTTCATGATGAAATGAGTTATCAGAAGCCATTTTAGTAAGTAATTCTTTTGCCTCCTTTATATCTGCTATTTTAAGATAGCACAATGCAAGATACCATTCTGCAACATCAAGATAAAGAGATTTGTTGTCATTTAAATATATTTAAAAGAATTAATGGCATCATCGTATTTATTTATTTCCATAGCCGAATTACCTCTGTAGAACAGGACCTCTATTTTTATGGAATCAACACCGCTGAGTTCTTTAAACATTTTCCATGATTGCTCATAATGTCCATCATTATATTGATCAAGTGCCAGATGATATTTATCTTTGGGCTTAGGGTGTTCCTCTACCGAACGGGTGGCATAATCACCATCATAAGGTATAAAGTATTGCGCATATAGTCTTTCGTTTTTAGGTGGTCTCAGCATCAAGCATAATACTAATGATATTCCTAAAAGAATAATAATGCTTGCAGCAACATGATACCATTTGACGTGGGAAATGCTCGGATTCGTATTTTGTGCATCACCCTCCGTTGAAAGTTTTCCTTCTTTATTAAGTTTGTTGTAAATTGAATCAAGTTGCTCCCTCAATTCAACTCTTTCCATGTTATTGGAGAAAAAGTCGTCTATTTTCTTCGAAAGCTTTACATCTTCTGCAATGGTGGGATCGCTTTCTATCAAACGGATAAATTCATCCCTTTCCGGGCCTACCATTTCGCCTGCATTAAACCTGTCTATTAGTTCCTGTATATTCCTTAATTTCATTTTAAATGTTTTTTTAGAAGGCTATACCATTTATCCTGCTTGATGCTTTCGCGTAAATATTCTTTGCACCTGTGCTTTTTAAGTTTTACAAATGAAGCATCATACCTCATTCTTTTTGCAATCTCACTAATGGCAACACCGGAAAAAGCCAGTTTCAGCACTTCACGGCAATCGTCCTTGAGTTTGTTAAAACACCTGCTGAAAATTTCAGATTGAATTTCTTCATCGCTGATAAAAACCTTATCATTAATCGGGTAAAGGTCTAACATATCACCGTCAGTTTCGATTGGCAAAAGATCGGGATCAATTTCTGTTACTATAGCTTTATTATCCTTCTGCCTGAGCCGCATAAGGAGCAGGTTGCGACAAATGCCAAACAAATAAGGAAAGAATTTCTTTTGAAAATCCACTTTCCCGTCTCTAATATTTTCCCAACACACTATCATGCTTTCCTGAAATAATTCATAAGCATCGTCTTTGTTTAATATTTGATTTTTAAGCAGGTGCTGCGATATTTTTGGAAAATATTCCGTATATACATATTGAATAATGGCATTATTCTTTTTCAAAATGCCTTCCATGATTTCTTTATCGGAATACATGAAAGCCCCTCTACTATATATTGACGGTTTTATCAAAATGTTATCACTTCTATTTGTTAATTATTTCCGACAAAGATAAAATTCCGCAAAACTCTTTATATGACTGGTGATAAATAATTTCGGCTTATGGTTTGTAACTGCCTGTTTGCGGCAAAAATGTTAAAAATTAAAAAGAATTATTAACACAGTGATAACCTTTTTGCCTTTTCTGCAATTATATAGTAAAGGGGTATCTATTATTATAATAATTATGAATTATTTCTCAAGATTATTTCCTGCCGTAAAGTCTGAATTATTCTGTATTAGAACGAATAATTGTCGCAATATGCTGATAATTAGCAAGGTGGGTGACATAACCCCACTTAACGGAGGCTGTCCCGCTTCAACGAAAATGATTCCTGCCTTAACGGGAATAGCTCCCGCTTTAACAGGAACAGCTCCATGTCAGCCGGGAACAACTCCGGCTTTAACAGGAATAGCTCCTGCTTTAACAGGAATGGCGCCCCGCTTCGCCGAAAATGATTCCCGCCTTAGCAGGAACGACTCCCGCCTTAGCAGGAACGGCTCCATGTCTACCGGGAGCAACTCCACGTTTAAAAGGAGTAACTCCGCCTTTTGGGGGAGCAGTGCTACTTATGGCGGGAATTACAGCGCAATACCTTATAATAAGAATGTAACACTACATTATATAACCAACCTTAATATTCATTTAAAAAATTCATTATGACAAAGAAAAAATTAGTAAAAAAGGCAGTCGTAGCGTCGAACCTTGAAGGGAAGACGGAAACTGATTTTGTGAAAGCTGTTGAAGATATAGTGCAGGCAGCGCTGAATAATCCTACGCTGGTGCCTGCGCTAAACCCAACGTCAGCCACTGTGCAAACCAAAGCAACAAATTTGAATACCCTGCTTATAACACGCGATACCCTGCGCGCACAGCAGAAACAAAACACCGAACTGATAATAAAAGCCGAAGACGAGCTTAAAGATATTATCAACAGGCAATGGGCCCCTTATGTGCAGATACAGATAGGCGGCGATGTGAGCAAGGCTAAATTGCTGAATTATGGCGTTAAAGGCGTTGACGACGGGCATACCGCTAAAGTGATTACACTGGCTGTTGACTCGCATCCTTTACTTAAGAGGATAGATTTGAACATTCATTTGCAGCAAACACTGCATTTTGTAAACAGCAACAGCGGCAAAAACAAACTGCCCGCCGATGCCAAACAAATTGATATTTACGAACAGGTTGGCGGCACCGTGCCTACAAGCATAAAAACCATGACGCATGTTGGCATAGCCAAACGCGGAAAATTTATTAATCATTTTGATACAACCGAACTGGGCAAAGTGATTTATTATATTGCTGTGTATATTGATAAAAAAACACTGCTGCCCCTTGAACAAAGCCCAGTTGAAAGCGGTATTGTTAATTAAGGTAAAAGTATGGAATTATGGGGAAAAACCGGAACGGGCTTGCACACCCGTTTCCGGCATTTTGCTAAGTAACACATTTACTAATTAAAGCAAACGTTCTGCAAATATACTAAATCTGAACCCTTTAAGCAAGTTTTTTTATAAAACAAGCATTAAAGCGCATGGCATCCGCCAAGAGCGGAAATACTGCGAAAGTGAGTTAATTCTATTAATTTATTTACCACTAAAACATTAAAAAGATGAAAGTAAATTTTCTTTATAAAATTGTTATGCTAATTGTTGTAGTGACATTTAACATTTTTCAAATACAAGCTCAAACACACGGAAATGGGGCAATTACTTGTACTGGGTGTAATCCATCAGGAAGTACGGGCGGATGCACTAATACTTTTATCGGTAGTGCATCAGGAAGTTCAAACACTGTAAGCGGAACGGACAATTCGTTTTTTGGCGACCATGCAGGGACTAGCAATACTACAGGTACAGATAATACAGCCCTAGGGTATCAATCATTGTATACAAATGCTGACAATAATTATTCAACGGCAATTGGAAGCCAGGCATTGTACTCTTTTACAGGTAAACAAAATCCAGCTACTGCTGTTGGTTGGCGTGCTCTTTATAACCTTTCTTCCGGTGCAGATAACACAGGGGTAGGTAGTTCATCACTTTTTAGTGCAACTACAAGTAATGATAATTCAGCTTTAGGTTTTGATGCTCTTTATTTCAATTCAACCGGTAGCCAAAATTGTGCAATAGGAAGTTATGCAGGTTATGGAGTAACGGGCGATTCTCATTCATATAATACCTTTATGGGGTATTATTCGGGTTATGGTATTACCACCGGAACATATAATACTTTACTTGGATGGAAAAGTGGTGTGTCGAATACAACGGGAGAATATAACACTGAAGTAGGAGCTGCTTCGGGAGCATATTTAACAACCGGAAATGAGAATACTAACTTAGGTTATTTTGCAGGATATGTCAATACTATCAGCAACGATAATACTATGGTGGGTGGTCAAGCTGGATTTAGCAACACTTCAGCTAATAATACATTTGTCGGAGTTGGTGCCGGATACAGTAATACATCAAATGGAAATAATTCAGCATTTGGCATGTTTGCAGGATATAATAGCACAGGAGGTAATAATACATGTCTTGGATATATGGCAGGATTTGATAATACCACTGGTGCTGATAATATTTACGTGGGTTATGACGCAACTACCAGCGCTAATAATTACAGTAATGATGTTGTTATAGGATATAGTATAGCGGCCAGTACAAGCAACCAGGTACTCTTAGGCAATGGATCAACAACAAATTTGACTTGTTTTGGAGCAAAAACTACCGTTACTAGTTATGGTGCTTTATGTGTAAATTCTAATGGACAGATCGGAATTCCAAGTTCTTCAAAACGTTATAAAAAGGACATAGTTTCACTTGAAATCAACACTTCGCTTCTGTATAAATTAAGGCCGGTTTCATTTACATACAAAAGCGATGGCACTAGATCTTTCGGTTTAATAGCAGAAGAAGTTGATAAGGTGTTGCCGGAACTTGTTTTATATAAAAAGGCTAAGGATGTAATACCTGATAGTAAATCTGATGAAATGATTCCAGATGCAGTACACTATGAAAGTCTGCCTGTACTTTTATTAGCAGAACTTCAAAAGCAACATTCAAAAATAGATTCATTAGAAAGCCAATTAAAACAAGTTAAATCCCTTGTTAATGAAAGCATTTCCACAGGCAAATTAAGTGGCGTACAAGGTGAAACCGGAACTACCATGCAGCTACAACTTGCAAATAATGTAGTTTTGTACCAGAACGAACCTAATCCATTTGGCGAAAGCACTGTTATCAGATATTATGTTCCGGATAATCTAAGCGGCAATGCTTTCATAGTATTTTATGATACTTACGGTAAAGAAATTAAGAAAACAGAAATTACCTCTAAAGGTAAAGGACAAATTAATACGGATACACAAAACCTTACAAGTGGTATATATTCGTATAGCTTAGTTGTTGATGGCGTTATAAAAGATACAAAGAAAATGGTGAAAGAATAACGATCCATCTTATTTCAAAATCCCGCATAATATTTATGCGGGATTTTTTATTTTCTATTCTTCGACAATAGGCAGTAATTTAATCAGCGAAAATCAGTATTTTTACTGTCATCAGCGTTCTCATTAAAGGATAGTATTCAGTATCCAATATCAAACCTTAAACAAGGTTTATTTAGCCTAAGTCGAAAGCTGATTGAGTATTCCTGATTTTTTTAATTATTTTTGCTTTGCTTGTTAGTCAATTTTCAGTAATCAGATAATTCAACAGTATAGCAATTAAATAAAGGTGGTCTACAGTTCGGTTATTTTTATTTTTTATTTCCTGCCTCTGCTGCTTGCAGGCTATTACCTGCTGCCGCGTACGTGGGCTAAAAATACCTTATTGTTCCTTGCCAGTTTGTCGTTTTATGCATTCGGCGCAGGCAGTCTTTTTATACTATTGCTCGGTGTAGGCATCAGCGCCTGGCTTTTCTCCTATCTAATTGTGAAGACGGGATATAAAAGACTGTTTATTTCCCTTGCAGTGATAGTGTATGTAGGGATACTGGTATATTATAAATATCTCGGATTTATTATTGATAACCTTATTTATTCAGGCATCAGGGTAACGCCCATGCTGAAAATAGTTATGCCTGCAGGGCTTTCATTCTTTATCTTCCAGGCTATCTCCTATAATATTGATGCTTACCGCAAGAACAGTCGTTATGAGAAAAACCCTATTTATGTTATATTGTTTATCTGCATGTTCCCGCAACTGATATCAGGTCCTCTTGTGCGTTATCACCAGATACAGGAACAACTGAAAAGCCGTAAGTTTGATTTTGCAGTTTTTGCCGAAGGCGTAAGGAGGTTCGTCATAGGATTTGCCAAAAAGGTATTAATTGCCGATCAACTCAACGTTCTTGTAACACAGGTAATGAACACTGATATAAAATTAGTAGGTCCGGCTGTGGCATGGACAGGCATCATTGCCTTCACCCTGCAGATTTTCTTTGATTTTTCAGGATATACTGATATGGCTATAGGCGTGGGAAAAATGCTGGGTTTCGAACTGCCTGAGAATTTCAACTTTCCATACATCAGCCGTTCTATTTCCGAGTTCTGGCGCCGCTGGCACATGACGTTGTCAGCATGGCTGAGGGATTATATTTTTATGCCCCTGTCGCTCAGCATGAGGAGATGGGGCAAGAGCGGTGTCTTTATTTCGCTGATGGTTACCTTCACTATTTGCGGAATGTGGCATGGCGCTACATGGAACTTTATTATCTGGGGAGCAATACAAGGCTTATTTATGGTACTTGAACAGCTTTTTCTTGAAAAATATCTTTCCAGGTTCAAAGTCGGCTCTATAGTATATACATTGATGATAGTGATGACGGGTTTTGTTTTTGTAAGAACAACGGATATAAGCCAGGCATATCATTATCTTAAAGCCATGTTCACACCCGGTGATATTACCCCTATTGGATTAAATGCATTCCTTACCAACCAATTTAAGATACTGATTTTACTGGGTGTTCTATTCAGCATTCCCATAAAATTTCCAAAGAAATTGCATACCAAAGGAGTTGAACATGTAAAGCAATGGACAGCTGCAGTACTGCTTATCTTATTATTTATCTTTTCAGTGATGACAGTTGTTACCGAAAGCTATAACCCCTTTATCTATTTCAGGTTTTGATGAACAAATGGAAGCATATCACCGGCTTGATTTTTTTATGGCTGTTATTCAGCACAGGGACTCTGCTATGCCTTTTTCAATTTGTTTTTGATTATGGAAAAGTAAAAGTTGTGGTCGATTATACGGATTATAAAAAAGAAGACATCACTATTTATTGGGCTACTAACACAAGCTGGGCGAACGGCTCAAACTGGACAGAGGAAAACCATCTGACTAAAACAACAGGGATTGGAAGATACAGTTATACTTTTTATATACGGCACACGGATACTATCACTTGTATAAGCATAGATCCCGATGAAGCATGTGATTCCTGCATACTTCACAGTATTTCGGTAGAAGGGATACAACATCCATTTTCATGCAGTGATTTTTCAAAGAACAAGCATTATAACTCCAGTGTAAGCCAGCAGAAGGATGGCTTGAAAATATATCGCGACAGGGACAGCGACGATCCTTATGTTATTGTACCTGTTCCTGCCAATGACGGAGCAGTGCTTTATCATTGGAAAGGATATGAGATAATTCTCATCGTGCTTGTATTGCTTTTCGACATTTCAGTTTTGATATTTTTATTTCGCTTCAGATTTTTGATGACATTTTTTCAAAAGCAGCAGATGTCGAAAATATTTTTTGTGTTTGCGTTTCTGCTATGTATTTCTATGTACTGGACTGACAGGGTGCTTGATTTTTACCCACAGCAGCCTAATATTGAAAACCGGAAGCTTGTAAAATTTCCTAAATGGAAAACACTCATAAACAAAACAGAATCTTTTTTCATTGACTGCACGCAGTGGTGTTCCGATTATTTCAATTTCCGCAATATGCTTATAGAAGCGCGTTCAATGGCATATCTCAAAATCCTGAATGAAACCCCTATGCCTGAATTAGTGAAGTTAGGAAAGAATAATATGCTGTTCCCTGCCTTTGAACCCTGTCTTCAAGATTTTACCGGGACGCTTCAATTCTCCGAAAAACAACTGAATGACATCTGCACTTATACCAAAGAAAAAAATGATGTGCTGGCACGCGACAGTATTACATTCTGGCTTATTCTTGTACCTTTAAAACTTACAGTCTATTTCGATCTGTTGCCCGATTATTATA
>JBEKEO010000021.1:0-26647 GCA_050013795.1 Bacteroidales bacterium | reverse complement strand
CCCTCATCGTGGGTATTAAAAAAGACAGGATTTAAAATGGGCATGGCAACAGGACTATTGGTAATGGCTTTAGGCTCACTCTTATTCATACCTGCTGCTTTGACCCGTGAATATGGCTTGTTCATTACCGGACTGTTTATACAAGGAACAGGTTTATGCATCCTTCAGTCTGCATCAAATCCGTATGTAACCATTCTCGGCCCTATAGAAAGCGCAGCCAAACGTATCAGCATAATGGGGATATGTAATAAAGTTGCAGGTTTCATCGGTCCATTGGTGCTTAGCGCTATTGTTTTAAAGAACTTTGAATCCATAGAAAGACAACTTAAAATAACTGTTACCGGCATTGAAAGAGAAGCGCTGTTGAATAGTCTTGCCTCAAGGGTTATCATGCCGTATATCATTATTGCTGTTTCACTTTTTATCCTTGCTGTTTTTATTCGTTTCTCCCCTATCCCCGAAGTTGACACTGAAAAAAATAACGAAAGCACGGACAGTGTTGCCGTAGAGAAGACCAGCATATTCCAGTTCCCTCATTTGCTTTTGGGATTTATTGCCATCTTCTTCTATGTAGGTGCAGAAGTCATATCTATTGATACCATTACGCTATATGGAAAATCGCTGGGTGTGGTAATGGATGATGCCAGGCTGTTCCCTTTGATGCCTTTATTTGGAATGGTAATAGGGTATATAATAGGTATCATTTTAATTCCTAAGTATATCAAACAGGGAAAAGCGTTGAGCATATCCGCTATACTGGCGCTTTTGTTTTCTTTAACTGCTGTAATTCTGCATGGATATTATTCCGTGATATTTATAGCATTGTTAGGTGTTGCCAATGCGGTGATGTGGCCTGCCATTTGGCCTCTTGCTATTAACGGACTGGGACGTTTCACAAAGATTGGTTCTGCAATTCTGATAATGGGAATTGTTGGCGGCTCTCTTTTATCATTGACTTACGGAAGACTTGCTGATATCGATTTCATTGGCAACCATGGCGCCTATTGGATACTTATCCCATGCTATTTGTATATCCTGTATTATGCTGTTAAAGGACATAAAGTAAAATATAGTAACTGATGTTATATACAATTATTTTAATACTGCTTTTAAGTAAGATTCCTCACTTCGTTCGGAATGACATATTAAATTGATGGATAATAGGGGGATTAGGTGGCGATTCGCCTTAGGCGAATCGCCACCTAATCCCCCACTAGAAAATAAATAAATTGTCATTCCGAATGGATCCGCCGGATGGCGGAGAAATGAGGAATCTATATATGATAAATACTTATTTGCCTAACATCACAAAGTAATTCGGTTTAAACAATGGATCTTCTTGTATTTCTTGCATTATTCCTGCCGGTAACCTTATGCGGCTTATCAGTTTTCCTGTTTAAAGCAGGCGAAAAGACACTTAAGCTTATACTGGCTTTCGGGGGTGCGTTCCTGCTTTCTCTTAGCTGTGTTGATCTTATTCCCGAAATTTATAAATCAGCGCTCTCATCTACCATCGGACTATATATACTGCTTGGTTTCTTTATCCAGCTTCTTCTCGATTTCCTGACCAAAGGCGTAGAGCATGGGCATCATCATGTTCAGGAGCACGAACATCATGTAAATCCCTATGCCATCGTGATTGGTATCTGCATACATTCCTTCCTCGAAGGTATGCCTCTTGCCAGGAACTTCTCGGAACCTGCTTTGCAAAACACTTTGCTCACCGGCATCGTTATTCACAACATTCCTATTTCAATAGTGCTGATGGGATTACTGTTTCAATCGGGAATCAAGAAACAATGGGCTGTTATCCTTTTGCTTGTCTTTGCTTTTTCGGCGCCATTAGGAACCATTACATCTTATCTTATCGGCTCGGGGATGAAAGAAAACCTTACCAACTTCTTCGACATTATCCTTGCCATGGTGGTGGGCATCTTCCTGCATATATCCACCACTATTCTATTCGAATCGGACGAGCACCACCATTTCAATATCTATAAATTCATAGCGATTATTTTAGGTGCAGTTACCGCTTTGTTAATTTTATCTTAAATTTATTTAAAATGTTTCTAAATAGCAATTATTTATATTACCTTTGCCGTATAAAAAACATTAATTAAAATTTATAAATATATGTCAGTATTAGTTGGTAAAAAAGCTCCGTTATTCAAGGCAGAAGCCGTTATCAACGGGGGAGAGTTTGTAGATAACTTCTCATTGGAACAATTTATTGGTAAAAAACATGTGGTATTTTTCTTTTACCCTCTTGATTTTACTTTTGTATGCCCCACCGAGATCATAGCTTTTCAGGAAGCTATCCAGGAATTTGAAAAAAGAAACGTGGCTGTAGTAGGCTGCAGTATCGATTCCAAGTTTTCGCACTGGGCATGGCTGAATACAGAAAAGAAAGATGGCGGAATTAAGGGAGTGAAATTCCCGATAGTTTCTGACCTTACCAAGACCATTTCGCGGAATTTTGATGTTCTTGCAGGCGATTACGATTATAACGATAGCGGCGAAAATACTTTTAATGGCGCTCCTGTTGCTTACCGCGGACTTTTCCTTATTGATAAACAGGGAATCGTTCGTCACCAGGTGGTTAATGATCTTCCTTTAGGCAGAAGCATTGAAGAAGCCTTGAGGATGGTTGATGCTTTGCAATTCTTTGAAGAGAATGGCGAAGTTTGCCCCGCCAACTGGCACAAAGGCGATAAAGCTATGAAAGCCACTCACGAAGGTGTTTCATCATATCTTGCAAAAAAGTAAGTCTGCAGGAATTACATAAAGGAGCGGGCTTTGCTTTATAAATAAATTGTTAGTTAGAATTTAATAATTGCTTAAATTTGTAAAGACTTGATTAAAGGTACGAGTTATTGAAGAAAGAAATGAAAAATAAATACAGATTTATTTTAATTCTTCATATAATTCTAACATCATATTGCCATTTGTTTTCGCAGCCAGCAAAACATTATTTCAAAAATGGAAATGCTAAATTTCATGCTAAAGATTATGCCGGTGCAATAATTGAATATACTATTGCCATTGAAACCAAACCTGAATATACCGAGGCATATTTCCGCCGTGCAAATGCAAAAGAAAAACTGAAAGAATATAAGGAAGCTATTGCCGATTATTCCAAAGCCATAGAACTTAAATCCGATTATCCGGAAGCATTTAAAGATCGCGGAGAAGCAAAATTCAATTTACAGGAGTATGCCGAAGCTATTACCGATTATGATAAAGCCATTGAACTTAAGCCTGATTATTTTACCTATTATGACCGTGCCGAAGCAAAATGCAAATTGAATCAGTATGATGAAGCCATTGCCGATTATAACAAAGTATTGGAACTTTTTCCTATTGACGACCGTGCCTATAACGGTCGTGGTGTTGTAAAACTCGCATTAAAGAAATATAATGAAGCCATAGCCGATTTTGATCAAGCTATAAAACTTAATACTAATAATGCATATTCCTATGACAATCGCGGTAAGGCAAAAGACGGTTTAAAAAAATATAACGAAGCTATAGCCGATTATACCAAAGCTATAGAATTCAAACCTAACTTTACTGAAGCATACAGCAACCGTGCATGGGTAAGAGATGAATTAATGGAGTATAATGAAGCCATAGCTGATTATACCACAGCCATTAAACTTAACCCTGATGATGCTTATGCATATAACTTTCGTGGTGCTACTAAAAGAAGATTGCAAGAAGACAAAGAAGCCATTGTTGATTATGACAAAGCCATAGAACTTAAGCCTGATTATGCCAAAGCATATAGCAATCGCGGCAATGCAAGACGAAAACTGAAAGAATATTATGAAGCCAATGCTGATTATAGAAAAACAATTGCGCTTAACCCTGCTTATTCAGGCGCTTATATAGGTCTTGGCCTGAGTTATTCTGAAATTAACAAATATGATTCAGCAATTTATATTACAATAAAAGGATTGGGTTATGATTCGCTTAACCCTATCCTTAATGATAATGTAGGATGGTTCTATTTAGAACAAAAGGAATATGATTCTGCAACGGTTTATTTTAATAAATGTTTAAAGTCAAATGATAAAAAGCTTGATGCTATTATTGGACTGGCTTTGCTTTATTATCAAAGAAAGGATACGTTGAATTCGAAGAAATATCTTGATGAAGCTAAAAGTGCAGATCCGCAATTTGACAAAGAAACACAAAATGCAGTAACACTAGAAGATGATGTATACATATATTCTAAAAAACAGAGGGCATTCCTGGATAAAATGCTTAATGATATTAAATAGATAAATAAAGTATTTTTTCCTTTCAGAAATAATCACCTTTAAGGCAGGTTATATAAACCGAACAGGTTTGCAAATGAAGAGCAAACCTGTTCAGCCATATAATAAATCAGAAAGAAGGTAAACTATTTTTGATAATTAACGCAATAGATGTTCTGCTTACCTTGTTTAGCGTTATCAGAAGAATAAAAAGCACATCTGCCATAAGTATCGGTAATGTAATAAAAGTCGTCTCCAGTAGTATTAACAGGAGTTCCGAGATTTTCAGGTTTTGACCAGAAACCGTCATCACTCAAAGTAGCGCTGAAGATATCATAACCACCCATGCTGTTATGACCTTTTGAGCTGAAATATAAAGTAGCACCATCAGCCATCAGGAAAGGAGATTCTTCATCATCAGCTGTATTTATTTTCTTTCCTAGATTAACAGGTTCGCTCCAGTTTCCGTTTGATAATCTTTCAGAAGACCAGACATCCTTACCGCCAAAACCGCCGGGTCTGTTGCTTATAAAGTATAATGTGTTACCATCAGGGCTTAAAGATGGGCTTGTTTCAATATATTTTGTATCGATATTCAGCTTGTGGGGTGAAAAAGTGCTTTTCTTTAAATCTACTGAATAAATATCATCATCAATGGTAATGAATATTTCCATGAAATTCATATTTTTATTAATTTCCTGGAAAGAGGAAAAGTCTTTTGCTAGATTAATAGGTTTGGTCCATTTAGAAGAATTGTTGTCAAATTTAGAGAAAAAGAAATTTCTGCTGATTAATACGTTATTACTGTTTGTAATATCAGTATAATAAAAAAGTCCTTTGTTTAGTTCAGATAAATAAATAGGGAATGAACTGGATTGCCCGTTATTGATTTCAGCCCCCAGCTCTTCAACAACTATTGATACCGCTGTTGAGGAAACCATGTTGGTAATAAATTTAACCTTGGAGGATGTGTTCAGAGTTGATACATTGTTAAAAGCAATAGCATTAAAGAGGATAAATGCTAAGGCTACGACGGAAATATATTTATATGGTTTCATGGTATGAGGATTAATGATTTGATTTTGCTTATAAATTTAAGCAATAAAAACAATAAAGTCAAGAGAAACTTTCTACTAAGCTTTGTTGATTAACCGAAACCAACCAAGATGGTTTAATCAAATAATAAAAAGATTACACTAAACGGGTGAATCCTTACATTAAAAACATTTGAGCAATTACTTTTGAAAGTCAAAGAAAATCCTACTAAACGATTTAGGTGTGTTTTTAAAAAGTTAGACGGAGAAACAAATATTCATGCAGTCTTTTATTTCTAGTTTTGCCAGTAAAAAAAAACTATAAAAAGTCAGTTATTATTACAATTTTAGAAACGACTTAATGTTAACGCGGTTCAACAAGAGTAACTGAGCCTTTTAGAGTCTTTGTCGATTTATCAAGGTTTGTAAGAGTAACAATATAAAAATATGTCCCGGGAGAAACCAATGTTCCTTTATACTTTCCATCCCATCCATTAGTACCGCTGTATAACTGTTGCCCCCACCTGTTAAGTATTTGGATATCAAAGCCATTCAGAAATTTTTCATTGTATACGTTAGATCCCTTAGGAATAAATGCATTTGGAAATGGTTTTATATCAAGGATAATCGAATCAGAAGCAATACATCCGCCTTTTGATGCATAAACCACTATAGTATTCCCGTTTATAAAAGTATTGGATTGATAAATGTTAGATGCTCCCGATTGCACAGAAGTGCCATCAATATAGAAATTATAATTTGTAAAGTTAGCAGGAAAAGCTGTTATTGTTACAACTTCCCCTGTGTAGATATCTGCTGAAGGGCTGCTTAGTATTGAAGGATCGCTTTGTAAAGCCACGTTTGGCATGGCGTTCACTGTAACAATCGTACTGGTTGTATTGGTACAAGTACCATCCGAAACTGTAATAGTATATATTCCAGACATTACAGTTATAGCGCTATCTGACACATTAGGATTTTGTGAGGAACTGCTAAACCCGTTAGGGCCACTCCAAGTGTATGATGTCATGCCACTGGTTCCACCTGTCAAATCTAATAAGTTGCCTTCACAAACAGGTCCGTTGTTTGTAGCTGTAACTGTTGGTAATGACTTTATACTGACAATAATGGTATCCTTACAGGAACAACCATGTGAATTGATAACTGTTACAATATATGATCCTGCTGTAGACATTGTCACTCCGCTTATGGAAGGATTCTGGTTTGAACTTAAAAAACCATTTGGTCCTGTCCAGTTATAGTATGAACCACCACCTGAATTAAAAATTAAAGTTTGTCCTTCGCAAGGAGTATTGCTTGATGCTGTTGCAATAGGATTTTTATTGACGGTCACTGTTGTCTGTGCTGTTGCTGAACATCCATTTATATCAGTAACCGTAACGGTATATATTCCTTGTGATGATAACGTATCAGCATTTGGTAATGTTGGATTCTGTGATGAACTTGAAAAACTGTTTGGTCCTATCCAGTTATAAGTTGAGCCGCCATTTGAATTAAGAGTTAATGTTTTTCCTTCGCATGGTACGTTGCTTGATGCTGTTGCTTTAGGATTGCTGTTAACAGTCACATTAGTTTGTGCTGTTGCTGTACATCCATTTCCATCAGTAACAGTAACGGTGTATGTTCCCTGCGTTAATGAAGTATCAGCATTTGGTACTGCTGGATTCTGCGATAAATTTGAAAAACTTCCGGGTCCGCTCCAGTTATAACTATTAGCTGGGTTTCCCGGGCTAATTAAATTTAATGTTTGTCCTTCGCACGGTGTATTGCTTGATGCAGTTGCTAAGGGGTTACTATTGACAGAAACAGTGGTCTGGGCCGATGATGAGCACCCGTTCACATCAGTAACCGTAACGGTGTATATTCCAACTGTTGATACTGTATCTGCATTGGATATTACAGGGTATTCAGCATTACTGGAAAATCCGATAGGACCGTTCCAGCTATAATTCACTCCACCACTTGAAGATAAATTTAACGGCTGACCTTCACACGGTGTATTATTTGATATACTAACTGTTGGGCTTGTATTAACAGTAACAGTTGTTTGGGCAGTATCGGAGCATCCATTACTATCAGTTACAGTTACTATATATGTTCCTGATGCTAATGAAGTTAAACCTGTTATGGATGGATTTTGATTTGAATTTAAAAAACTGTTAGGTCCGCTCCAACTATATGTAGTTCCGCCTCCTGATGTTAAATTTAAAGTATCACCCGAACAGACCAGAGAATTATGAGAAGCACTTGCAACAGGTAAAGGATAAACAGTAATAGTTACCTGCGATGTGGCATTGCTAAATCCATCATTTGCAGTAACTGTATATATTGTAGTAGTAGTCGGGCTTGCGATAGGATTATATATTGTTGTGTTGCTTAAACCTGTTGCAGGGGACCATGCATAATTATAAGTCCCGGAACCTCCTGTTGCCGTTGCCTGAATTTGTGTCGATGAACCATAGCAGATGGAGGATGGTGTTGCTGTTACTGTATTTACATCAAGCGGACTACCCGTAACATTAACAATTACCTGTTCTGTGCCTGTACATCCTGTTGCCGCATCTGTCACAGTGACTGTATATACTGTAGTAACAGTTAAATTTGTAGTAACAGGGTTTTGCACGGTTGTGCTGCCTGCAATATATGCTGAAGGTGCCCAGCTATATGTGAAAGGTCCTGTTCCACCAGATTCTATTGAAGTCATTGTAGTACTTGTTCCGCTGGGTATAGTAAACGGTCCTGATGTTGTGGAAGGGCTTTGATGAATGGTAACTGAAGTGGTGGCAGTTGAAGAACATCCATTATCGGTGACAGTAACAGTATAGGTTCCGTTTCCTGCGGTAGTTATAGCAGATATTGATGGATTCTGGGAAGAACTTGAAAAACTGTTTGGCCCGCTCCAACTATAGCTTGTTCCTCCGCTTGGTCCAGATGTTAAATTCAAAGTACTTCCCGAACATAAAGGAGCATTGTTTCCTGCAGAAACAACTACTGAAGTAACTGTTATAGCATGTGTTTGCGAAATACAACAGGGACAATCGTTGGTATAAGTGATATTGTATGTTCCATTTAATCCGGAAGGGGTGAATGTATTACCTGTAACTCCCGTTCCGCTCCATGTACCACCAGTTTGCCCTATACCGCTAATTAATGTATTTAAGTTAATAGGAGCAGAAGATTGACACATGGTATCCGGATGTGGTGTCCAGTCTGCATCTGTTCCTGGTATTATAGGAAGAATAGTAGTATGTAAATTATAACCATTTGTGTAATAGCTAGTGGTATCAGAATAGTTTGTCCAGTTTGCTGTATTATTAATTCTGCTTATCCAGTCTTTTTGATAAGCTGCTGTAAGTGGTCCTGAATATTTAACCCAGTTAGTAGCAGTGGTTGGAGCCATACTATAGCAAGTCATTCCGGGATATAAAGCTGATTTTTGTGTCGAATTACCAAGTGAAACCCAGCTCCCTGATGTGGAAAAAGCAAATAGCATTCTCCCCCCTGTACCGGGGTAACTATTACTGCAAGTAGCGCCGGGTGTCCATGTGCCATTTTGTGCAATGTAAATCTGGTCTCCGCCATTATTCAAATTAAAATTAAAAGCCGAACAATTAGTTCCTAAGTTTGCAACGGACCATGCAGCATCAGGATAATCAAAGGTGATATATGGAGCAGATGGTTGAACGGTTCTGAAAGTAACTACTGTACCGGCTGGAATTGTTCCTCCTGTTCTCGTTAATATAGCACCGCCTTCTCCGCTTCCCCATAAGCCAGCATAACACCGTTCATAACCATCATCTGTAATTTGAATTTGAGTTCCGGTAGTAATATCTTTAAAGCAAGCAAAACTTATTTCATCACATTCTGTATAAGTCGAAACACTGCAACGCATCTTGCTGGCTCCTATACCCAGAATTACTAAATCACCTGGATTTATAATTGTTTGTCCCAAGCTAATGATGCTGAGAAAACAAAATAAAACGAATAAAAATGCGGCTTTTATTTTCATATAAATAATTTTAAATGATAGATGATATTTTCTTTTCTCTCCTTTTTAATTCATAGATACGCTTAATAATTATAATCCGAACCACATTATAATAAGGAAATAATAAACGCATGGATTCATTGTTCAAAATTACTAAATAATTCGAAAATATTGAAAAGTTGAAATTATTTTTTTCATAAGTTATGGTTATCTTTCTCAAGGAACCTAAATGGACATCAGATATTTTAGCAAAATAGTAATTTTTAACACTTTCTTACTTTATTAAATATTATCTTTGTAAACCTTACTTTAGCAGAAATAAATTAAGCGAAATATGACATTCATTTTCATAAATCTCAAATAAAGATAAGTCATGAAAATATCATTTGGCTTTAAGGCAATCATTTTTTGTGCTGTAATATTTATTTCAGTTTATACAATTAGTTGCAGGAAATCAATATATACTACAAATATTGAAAGAACATGGGTCTTAACCACTTATTACAAGAATGGAGTTGATAGCACTTCTATTTTTAATGCTCGCTTTAAAAATTATACTATAGTTTTTGACAATAATAATGGGTTCATAGAAAAATATACCGCTGATGGTAAAATTCCCGTTACGGTTAAAGGGATGTGGTTATTTCAAAATAATTCCAAAACCCTTCAGTTGACCGATAGTGTCCGAGTACGCCAGTACAATATAGATAAGTTGAAAATAAAATCTATGATCTTAAAGGTTCCAAACTTAAACCAGGAATTTGACTATAGCCCGCAATAAACCTTTCTTTCCTTCTTCCCTTATTGTATAATCGAAGTTACCAGCATCATTAAGGATAATCCTACAAGTATTACAACTGTTACCCAGCCAATGATATTATTAAAAGGTTTGTTAACATATTTTCCCATCACTTCCTTATTATTAACAATAAGTATCATGCAAACCAATACTACCGGGAGCAATACTCCGTTCGCTACCTGAGTCCAAAGGGTAATACTTATTAAAGGTGCATTAGGAATTAAAATGATACAGGCGCCAATAACAATAATAGCTGTAAACAACCAATAAAAATGAGGTGCTTCTTTCCATTTCTTATCAATGCCGGCCTCAAAGCCAAAGGCTTCGCAAACATAGAATGCAGTGGCCACAGGTAATATGGTAGCTGCAAAAATTGAAGCTATAAAAAGTCCGAAAGCAAAGGTTGCCGAAGCAAGCTGGCCGGCAAGAGGCTTTAGCGCCAGAGCTGCATCTTTAGCTTCTTCTATCTTAATTCCATATTTATTCAGTGTGGCAGCACAGGCTACAATAATAAAAAAAGCAACAACCACTGTAAGCACGCTTCCTATGATGACATCCCACAATGTGAATTTGTAATCTTTTATCTTGATTCCTTTTTCAATTACTGCCGACTGCATATAGAACTGCATCCAGGGGGCAACTGTAGTTCCCACTATCCCTATCACCATTGCCAGATATCCCATATCATATTTCATTTCAGGGTGGACTAGTGAAGTGCCGATTGCGCCCCAGTCCGGTTTGCCCATAAGGGCAGATACTACATATATCAGGAGGAATACGCTAAACACGAGAAATACCTTTTCCGATCTTTTATAGTTACCCTTCACAACCAACCACCATACAAATAGAGCTGCGAGAGGAACGGAAATATATTTGCTTACATTAAATACCTGCAGGCTTCCTGCAGTTCCGGCAAACTCAGTGGTTGTATTGCCTATATCGGCAAGGAGTAATGCTATGAAGATAAAAAACGTTACCTTGACTCCTGCATTCTCGCGAATAAGGTCGGCTAGGCCTTTACCGGTAACTATTCCCATTCGGGCATTCATTTCCTGAACAACGACAAGGACAATAAACGCCGGTATCAATGTCCAAAGGAGTTTGTAACCGTAAAGCGCCCCTGCGACAGAATAAGTAGTGATACCACCGGGATCATTATCCACACTTCCCGTGATGATGCCCGGACCCAGTATAGCCAGGAACAATAAAATGTTTCTGAAAATATACTTTCTTCTCCTGTTAAGATTCTTGTAATTAAGCATAGGCTAACCCTCCCCGCATTATTTCGTTTTACGCCTGTCTAATAAGTCTTCAACAATGTCATCAATTACAACCATGCCTTCCATTTTCATATCTTTGTTGGTAACAGGAATGGCAAGGAGGTCGTATTTGGAAATGATCTCTGCAAGGGAATCTATCTTATCGTCATCAAACACGCTGATAGGATCCAATTGCATAATGGAATCAAGGGTAACATTGTGTTCTGAAACAACAAGGTCTCTCAGCGAAACTGTAGCCATAAGTCTTTCATTATTGTCGGTAACGATAAGGGAATATATCATATCGGCTTCGGGTTTCAGCTTGCGTAATTCATTCAGTGTTTGCCCTACGGTATGGTTTTCTCTGAATGAAAGGTAATCGGTGGTCATGATGCTTCCCACCTGGTGGCTTGAATACTGCATCAGATCGCGGACTTCTTCCGAAGATTCTTTCTCCATTTCATTCAGCAGGAGCTGGGCCTTATCGTCTTCCAATACATCCAGCAGGTCGGCAACTTCATCGGCGGGCATTTTTTCAAGTACATCAGCCGCTTTTTCAATAGGTAGGTTCTCAATGATATGCGCCTGTGCATAAGGCTCCAGTTCTTCAAGCACATCGGCGGCTTTTTCTTCGTCCAGCGATTCGAAGACTTTTGTCCTCGATGATTTTCCCATTTCTTCAATAATATCGGCAAGATCGGAAGGGTGAAGGGTGTGCAGCTTGTTAGATGCTCGTGAAAGCTTGATCTTGAAATTGGAATCATCAACAGTTTCTACATCGTCCCAAAGGATGAAATCGGCATTTAAATGTTTCTTCGTAATGCTTAATATTTTATTGACCACTCCTGATATGCCTATGCGCCTTAGCAAGCCTTCAGTGCCTACATCAACAGCTATGGCGTAGGTGCCCGAAGGAATGGATACCAGCCTTATATCGTTAACGCGTACAAGCTTGTGACCGTTAATGTCAACAATCTGGCGATCGAGTATGTTCTTTTTAAGTAACAATGTGTTCTCAAAATTCTTTTCTGTAAGGTCTTCTTGCTTTTTGCAGGAGAAGATAAACTTCTTTTCGATGCGGGTAACTTCGATATGTCTGAACTTTAAAAAGCGTAATTTGCCATCGATGCGGGTCTTAACGCCTATGACCATAGGGCGGAATGAATCATCGTCAGGCGCGGCCGGGTGAACAGCACTGATAACAAGGTCGTGAATGCGGCCAATGCTGTCGCCATCGGCATCATACAACTTCGCCCCGATGATGCGGCTTAGGTAAAATGTGATTTGTGCTGTCATAGGCACCTCCTTCGTTTAAGGATACAGAAGGATTTGCCGAAAGCGGAAAGCGAACGGATTATCCTCTATATCCGGGATTTAAAAATTAATTGTAATCTGGCAGGTCCGTCGTCCATTTTGGTTTAACTTCAATTATGCTGCAAAAGTAATTTTGATATTTGAATTAAACAATAGTAAAGTGAAAAAAGTAAGTTTCCTTATTAAAATACATGAATCAGTAGTTTGAAATTATTCATTTTCCTGTGTTTTCAATACGATTTCCTCGTTTTTCCTGATGGTAAATTCGCCCGTTCTGCAGGAGAACCACTGTATTGTGCGGGCGATTTCATTTCGTCATTAACTGGTCTGTGCAGCTTACTCAACAAGCTGTGCCTTACACTTGAGCAACTGCGCGAGTTACTCAACGACCTGCGTGAATCACTAAACGGACACCTTTAGGCACTGAATTAACTGCTTTTGTTACTCAACGGATTGCGCAATATACACAACGGACACCCTATGTCACTCACGGAAGTGTTCCGATAACAAAAGCAAATACTTCAGTCATTAAAACAAGTCCTTCATTCATTAAAGCAAGCCCCCAAGTGAGTGAAGCAAGTGCTTGAGTGACTCGCACAAGCGCGCTAATAAGCTTTGAGGATGCGCTAATTAAAGAATTTTATTCGTCTTGACCTTTGCGCAACACGCTTGCTTTTGAAATAAAATTGATTATAAATGAGGTATTTATAAAGCGGATGAATATTATCATCAGCGACCAAACAGCAAATATGCTACCAAAAACGTTCTACTTTGTTTCCCTAAAAACAACAGCAGTATAAGTATAAAGCTTGGCATCTTTCCATCCGTTCCAGCCAATTCCGGCTTTGTCCTGTGCGCAATGCCCGAGGAACTCTTCTTTTGTCCACTTTGTTTCGTCGGCAACCTGTGGCAGGAAGGTGCCAGATGCCCCTCCTTTGGTCATGTAAATGCCTTCTTTACCATAATTAAACTCGTCGGCAGATTTTATCGGCTTCAATGGAGAAAGAACGGATATCTCTATTCTTATAATATCCAGTTCATCCTTGCTAACCCTGTTAAAGCGGTAATCTTCCGTAGAAGAAGATATAGCCATATCCTGCACTATTTGGAACAAGGGCTTATCGGGCATAAAGCGACCTATGCAGCCTCGAAGTTCGCCGTTTATGGTAAGCGTAACAAAAGCGCCGCAATTTTGTTTCAGCACATCCGAAAAAGAGGAAGTATCAATAGAGGGGACTTTTCCATCTTTAATATAGGTGTTAAGTGTGTTGCGGACAATCTTTAAGAGGTCGTTCTTATCTTTATCGCTAAGCGAAAAGCCTGTTTCTGTTCCGCTTAATTTGTGCTTGTCGTCGGTGCAAAATGCCAGCGCCCAGTAGCCAACCACGCGCGAACTGTCCTTAACGGCATCGCCTGAATTCATGTATTTAAGCTGCTCGATGTTAACGCCCTCCATGTTCTCGGTCATATACAGGAATGAAACGACGGCAGCAAAGCCACAGAGGCTGGTAACAAGTTCAGGTATATGTTGATCAAAATTATAGTTTATTTCTTTCACCAGCGACATAGCCGAATTTTTGCAGATAGCATCGGCAGTGCGTTTATCGTTGGGCACGGCATCCTTGTATTTTGGGTAATGCGAAAAATCAGTGCTTATCACGAACAGGTTATTGCCATTGAGATAAGCCTTAAGTCCTTCGGCAATTTTTTTGCAAATGTTCAGGTCTTCAGTGCCTATTAGAATGGGAACTATCCTGAATTTCTTTTTCAAGTGATATTGCAGGAAAGGAAGCTGCACTTCAATGCAATGGTCGGGAAGTTGGTAATCCTGACTGCACTGGAATACCTTGTTGCTTTGGATTATCTTATTGGCAAGAGCGGTATCCACTTCTACCGTTCCAAGTGGAGTGATAAAGTTTCCCTTGCTATAAATGGAAGCGCCATCGAAAGCAAAATGATGGCTTGCTCCTATCACGAAAATATCCTCGTATTCCCTATTGGGATCCACCTGATTGAAGGATGAAGCTGCCGTAATCCCCGAAAAAACATACCCTGCATGAGGGCAGATTATAGCAAACATATTCTTAGTGGACATGGAAGTAGCTTCTGCAAACATGTCTTTAAGCATACTTCGCAACTTTTTTGCATCGGCAGGGTAGAACTGTCCCGCCACTGCAGGTTTGCGGTCGATAGAAGCAGGCTTGTCGGTCTTTCCCGGCTTATCCTGCGAATGGCAGCTATTGGAGAATAACATAACAGTGATGATAAAAATGAATAATATCTTATTTTTCAACATAATTATTATTATATGTAATTTTGCACGCTTGAAATTTCAAATTCAAAGATACATAATTAAATAATTTCAAATGCTTACCCTGATAATTATCATGGATATTTTTTGAAATTGACCGAAACAGGAGCTTCACTTTGAATTATTATTCATGAAGATTACGAAAGAAACCGGGTTATTTTATGCTGTGATAGCTCTCGGCTTTTCATCCGTTGTTACACAAATTATTTATATCCGCGAGTTCCTTAATGTATTTTATGGAAACGAGCTTATTTTTGGAATCATCCTTGCCAGCTGGATGCTATTGACTGCAACAGGCGCTTATTTTGGCAAAATATCAAAAAGGATAAAACACCGTGAAAGATACCTGGTGATACTGCAGATATTTTCAGCCGTTTTTCCATTACTTACTGTTTTCTTGCTTCGCTGGCTGCGTAATGTTATCTTTCCTGTAGGCATCATGCTTAATATACCCGATGGTATATTAATTTCACTTGCTTTTCTTGCCCCCTACTGCATCATTTCCGGTTTTCTCTTTACTTTCTTTTGCATCAGCCTATCAGAAAAGTTGAATAATAACCAAGTAAGCCGTGTGTATTATTACGACACTATTGGAAGTATAATAGGTGGGTTTATATTTAATTTCATACTTGTCTTCCTGCTTAACAGTTTGCAAAGCCTGTATATACTGTTGTTTGTGAACCTTTCTGCGGGATTATTTATTTCAATCATTAACAAAAGCAGGAAAGCGATAGTACTACTTATTGTCCTGATAGGCGGATTCCTTGCGCTTACCTTGAACTATGATCTGGAGAAATACACCAAAGAGAAACAATTCAAAGACCAGCAATTGGTGTATTACAAGGACACACCTTACGGGAATCTGGTGGTAACACGCAGCGGCGAACAGCTAAACTTTTTTGAGAACAGCATGCTTCTTTTTTCCACCGAAAATGTAACCGATAATGAAGAAGCTGTTCATTATGCCATGCTGCAACACGATCATCCGAGGAAAGTGCTGTTGATATCAGGAGGCATAAATGGCTTGGCAAATGAGATTATCAAATACCCTGTTGACAGTATTGATTACGTTGAGATAAATCCTGCTCTTATTGAGCTTGGGAGGAAATATACCAGGAACCTGCAAAGTCTGAAGATACATATTTGGAATGAAGATGCCCGTTTTTTTATTAAAAGAACCAATGAAAAATATGATATTGCAATTATTGCTTTACCCGAGCCAACAACAGCACAACTAAACAGGTTCTATACACTGGAATTCTTTACCGAGTTAAAAAGAAGATTAAATAATAATGCTGTTATCTCATTCGGGCTTCTCACTTCTGATGATTATGTGAGCCCAGAGGCGAAAAGTATCAATTCCGTTATGTACAACACGCTGCATAAAGTGTTTAAAAATATACTGATCATACCGGGAGAACGGAATTACTTCATTGCATCCGATGCCCCATTGAATGAAGATATTATAAGGCTGGTGGATAAGCGTGGGATTAACAACTTTTATGTTAATTCTTACTATCTCGATTTTGATGATATGCACGAACGTATGGTTTACATCATGAAGAATATTGATAAGGATTCCGAACTAAATCGTGATTTTAGGCCAGTTATCTATTATCATCAACTTATATACTGGATGAGCCATTTTAAGACGAATTACTATTTCCTGTTTGCTATATTTATTGTTATCCTGCTAATTTTCCTTATCAGGCTGAACCCTGTAAACCTATGCCTGTTCACAGGAGGTTTTGCAGCATCATCCATTGAAGTAATATTACTTATCACTTTCCAGATCATTTATGGTTATGTGTTCCAGATGATAGGTATCATCATCATGCTCTTCATGACGGGGCTTGCCATAGGTTCTTTATATATAAATAAAATATCTAAAACATATAGCGTAAGCAAGTATCTAAAGATACAGGGAATACTGGTGGTGTATTCAATAATTTTACCATTTGTGCTAATGTTTTTAAACCTTGTAGGAAAAAATCCTTTCATTATCCAAGTATCGTTCATTATCCTGATTCTTATCATTGGTATCCTCACAGGAATGGCTTATTCGCTTTCATCTAAAATTCTTAAGAAAGACATTTCTTCTATAGCAGCAGAAACTTATGGGGCTGATTTATTCGGCTCGGCAATTGGGGCATTAATATTATCAGCATTTTTATTACCTTTGCTGGGAATTTTTGAAGTGTGTTTTTTGACCGGTTTACTAAATATTTTTAGCGGTATTATTTTATTCAGTAAAAGAAAAAATTACCAGATATAAATGCAGCAAACACAATATTCCGGTAATGAAACAAAGTCGCTGACAAAAAGAGATTTCCTAAAAAAAAGCTTTTTAGGAATATGTGGAATGGCGGCAGGAATGTATTGTTTTCCGCTTTTAGCAAATCCAAATAAAAAAGAAGTTAAAGCAAACAACGCTATGAACGAAAGCATTGATCTGGAATATCTTCTTAAACACAGTACGGAAGCCTCATATTATTCACAGGAAGATGATAACTATATAAAATGCCATCTTTGTCCTAACGGCTGTTATCTAGCTGAAAACGGGCGAAGCAAGTGTAGGAATAAATTCAATGTGAAAGGCAAGCTATATACTATTGCTTACAGTGATCCATGTATCATTCATACCGATCCTATAGAAAAAAAACCTTTATTTCATTTTTATCCCGAAACAAATGTTTATTCAATGGCCACTGCCGGGTGTAATTTGCGTTGTCTGAACTGTCAGAACTGGACCATATCACAGGTTGGGCCAGAAGAAGCAGACAACTTTGACCTAAAACCCGCTGATATAGTAAAAGCATGTTCTGATGCAGGGACAAAAGCTATAGCATTTACTTATTCCGAACCAATAGCTTTTTATGAATACATGCTTGAAATTGCGAAACTTGCTAAAGCAAAAGGAATAAAAACGGTAGTCGTTTCAAATGGATATATTAATGAAACACCCTTAAAGGAACTTTGCAAATATGTGAGCGCTGCCAGTATCAACTTGAAGAATTTTAAGAATTCCATTTACCATGATCTTAATGGTGGAGCCTTGCAGCCAGTGATGAATGCACTTAAAACATACAAAGAAAACGGTGTTTGGCTGGAGATAATTAACCTGATAGTGCCTACCTGGACTGATGATATGGACATGATAAAAGAAATGTGTGATTGGCTAGCATCAAGCGGTTTTGCTGATACTCCATTGCATTTTTCACGTTTCACACCTATGTACAAATTAACAAATCTTCCTTATACTCCGGTTGCGACATTAGAAAAAGCGATGACAATAGCGAACAAATCGGGTTTGAAATACGTATACGTCGGCAATGTGCCGGGACATAATGCAGAAAATACCTTTTGCCCGGCATGTTCAAAAAAGGTTATCGGAAGAAAAGGATTCGTTGTAACAGAAAAGCATATTAAGAAAGGCAAGTGCGAATACTGTGGTAACACTATTACCGGAATATGGGAATAAAATAAAATTATCTATGGCAAAGAAATCTACTCAGAAAAAGAAAGCTCCTGCTAAAACTGCAGCCAAGAAAACAGTTAAGAAAGCAACAGTTAAGCCCGTAGCAAAACAAAAAAAAGTGGTAAAGAAAGTTGCTGTTAAATCCAAACCTGCGAAGAAATCCGTCGCTAAAAAAACTGTGGCAAAAAAAGTTTCTTCAAAGCCGGTTTCAAAGGTTAAAAAGATTGTTGCAAAACCCAAATTAACCGCAAAGAAGAAAGTAGTAAAAGTTCAGCCTAAGAAAAAAGCAGTAAAAGCACTGCCAAAGAAAAAAATCAATAAAGTTGTTTCAAAGATAGCTATTAAAAAACAGAATATTTCTAAAAAGCCCGTTAAGAAAATCGTTTCTGCTAATGTAAAACCTGCTCCTGAAAAACATACTGCCAAAAAGCTACATCCTAAAGCTAAAGAAGCTGTAAAAAAGGCTTTGCCAAAGGTTGTGGAAAAGAAGATTTTTCATAATCCCAAAATTGTTTCGGTGAAAAATGTTCCCGGCAATGATCCAACCTTTAACAGGGCTGATATGTTTTATAAAAATTTACTAAAAGCCATTTCTATCAAGCGATATTTCCATTATAATGAAGAAGACAAAGAGTTTGTTACTAAAGATCAGAATCTTTCAATTGAAGTTTCCGACAGGGAAACAAGAATAACTATTTCAGAAAAATCGCGAGAGCAGGATTGGAATGATATTCACGTGGAGATTTTCAGGGAATATCCTCACGAAGAAGGATGGATAAAATATACAGAAGCCGAATACCTTGCATATTTTTTCCCGGGAAGGGTATTCTGGGCAAAGATGGAGCCCATTAAAATCCTTTGCCAGGATATACTTTCAAAAGCAGTAGATAGTGGTATATATAAAGAACTGTTTTATATGTTCCCAAAGAACAGCGGCAGGTTATCGAAAACGTTTAAAATAAATCAAAAGACATATAGTTTTAATTTTATTCTGACATATCATGAAGGTGGCGAAAACTCATATTATTCCATTGGATTAAGCCTTCCCTTTGTATTACTTATGGATTTCAGGATAGATTATAAGATTTTTAAGCAATAAATTAGAAGTAGGATATTAGAAAAATACCGAAATCTATTTCCTGCGCTTGTCCAATTCTTCTGCCGAGTTGTATTCAGCTTCAAGGGAGGAAATAAGATCTTTTACGTGTACTATATCGTTAATGCGGTAAACATTTGCGCCTGAAAAAGCAAAGCCATCATTTATTCTGCCTTCTGTTGCATTCAATAAGGCTTCTGCAATGCAATAAGGAGCCTCTTTTATATTACAAGTAATGATACAATGGAATGGGCATTTAAAGGGTTTTTTTTGTCCGAGTCCCACATCTGTTAAGAACTGGTTGCGAATGGCTCTTCCAGGCATTCCTACAGGGCTATCAATTATAATAACATCCTCTTTTTTTGCCTGAAGATACGATTGTTTGAATTCGTCGGATGCATCACATTCAAAAGTTGCCACAAAACGAGTTGCCATCTGAACGCCTGAAGCGCCCATCTTTATATATTTATAAATATCAGCGCCTGTATAAATTCCGCCGGCAGGAATAACTGGGATAGATTTTTTATATTTATCTTCAAGCAATTTAGCTTGTTTTAAAACATCGGGCAAAAGATTTTCGAGTTCATATTTCGGATCGAAAAGATTTTCTTTTTTAAACCCTAAATGACCTCCTGCTCTTGGCCCTTCTACCACTATGGCATCGGGAATGTGATTATATTTATCAATCCATCTTCTTGCTATAATTGCTGCTGCTTTGCCTGAAGAAACAATGGGTACGAGTTTGGTTTTATTTCCTTCTGGTAAATAGCCCGGTAAATTTAATGGCAAACCTGCGCCGGAGAATATTATATCAATGCCTTCTTCAATAGCCACGCGAACCTGTTCGGCATAATTGGAAAGCGCCACCATAATATTAACGCCAATTATTCCTTTCGATTTTTCTTTTGCTTTCCTTATTTCAACTATAAGAGCAGCGTTGTTTACCTGGGTATAATTAGTATGCGCGTTCATATCCAAATGACCAATGCCGGCAGTGGCTATAACACCAATACCTCCAGCGCTGGCAACGGCTGATGCAAGTCCACTGACTGAAATTCCCACAGCCATTCCACCTTGTACTATAGGAACTTTTGCAACCAAATCACCAATTATAAGTTCTTTCATGCTAGATGGCTTTTATTCCCAGTCCTTAACAGCGGTAATTACTTTTCTTATATTTTTTTAAAGTTCGTTAGTTATCTGTAAACCGGAATATCGGAAAGACCTGAACCCTGTATTGAGATTAATAAAAAATTACACGACTAATTATACTAAATATTTACAGCAAAATTACTATTTATAAAATTATATAAGTGCTTTTTTTTGAGAAAAATTTACAAGTATATCCAAATATAAATACATCATTTCCCCTGAATTTAAAAACCTGAATTGGAAATTTATTTTTAACTGCTTGGCGGCAACCAGTTAACTATTCAGGGATATTTCCCCGCTGTCAGAAGGGCGCTCCCAGCTACCTTCCCAACTGTTCGGTGGAGTTCGCCAGCACTCCTGTGGAAGTCGCTCAAACCTCTGTCCTTCAACCCTTACCATTGGGAAATATTCCTTAAGGTTTGGAGAAAAGTATTTGTTTTTCAAATATTTTGTGGAACTATTGATGCGGTATGAATACTGTAAGGTTTTGCTTTTTAGCAGTGCACGGGGATAGGAAATCAGAAAGTTTGTTTATTATTTAACTTCCCTTTAATATAATCTTCTTCCATAACTTTTTTGCCGTTAGAATCGAAAAAAGTCCATGTCCCATCCTTTATGAAGTCGTGACTGGCATTATTATAGAGCATATTACCGGTTTCCTTTAAATTTCCATTATTCCAATATTCCTTACTGTCATATATGCTATTTCTTTTATTCTTCAGCTCAATTATTCTTTGCGTATTCCCATTTGAAAAGAAATATTGTTTCGAATCCAAATATTCTAACGATTTATCATATTCTTCAGAGTATTTCGTTTTTCCGGTTGGATAATAATCAATTTCTGAAAGAATTTGTCCTTTTAAATATTGGATTTTCGATTCTAAAGCGCCGTTTTTATAGTACATCTCCATCTGGCAGGTGTGTGTATCTATAATTTTAAAAGAACATTCCAATTGCCCATTTTCGAAATAGTTTTTATAAATAGTAGTTAACTGCCCGTTATAATAATTTCCTTTATGTTTAGTTTTCCCGTTTTTATAATATTCTTCATAAGAGCCGTTAAACTTTATGCCAGGCGATTGCCAACGAATAGAATCGCCGCCAAGAATAGGATTAAATTTAGCATAATCACCTATGTTCTGTTCCTCAATAGTCATGGTGGTATCACTATCCGACTCGTCTGCATCGGCATTTTGTGCATTAACTTTTATTGAACCTATAAAAACGCAAATAATAATAAAAAACAATCTCATTCTATTCAGTCTTAAAATTATAACGACAATTTACAATTTCATAAGTTTTTGCATTTCTTTCTGCATAATCCGGGCTTCATCTTTTGCCCTGCCGGCAAAGTCATTGCCTGCTGATGCAAATATAATACTTCTGGAAGCATTTACAATTAACCCAAGTTGTTTATTAAATCCATAAGCGGCAACTTCTTGCAGGTTACCACCCTGTGCGCCAATGCCTGGAACCAGAAGAAAATGTTCAGGAACAATTTTCCTTATATCTTTTAGCATCTGGGCCTGTGTTGCGCCAACTACGTACATCATATTTTCTACATTTCCCCATTGCTGCGATTTTTCAAGCACATGTTCATAAAGTTTTTTATTCTTATGGCTCAAAAACTGAAAATTCTCAGCTCCTTTATTTGAGGTCAAAGCAAGTAGAATAACCCATTTATTTTTGTATTCAAGAAAAGGTGAAACCGAATCCTCTCCCATATAAGGGGCAACTGTAACTGCATCAAAATTCATTGCAGGATCATCGTTTCCAAAAAATGATTTCGCATAAAGTTTTGAAGTATTACCAATGTCGCCGCGTTTGGCATCAGCAATGGTAAATGCATGATCGCTGAATTTATTCAGGTATTGAATGGTTCTCTCAAGGCTAAGCCAGCCTTTAACGCCGAGGCTTTCGTAAAATGCCAGATTGGGTTTATAAGCAACAGTAAACTCAATTGTTGCATCAATAATTTGCCTGTTAAATTCAAATACAGGGTCTTCGGCATCCAATAAATGTTTTGGTAATTTGGAAATATCCGAATCCAGCCCTACGCACAAGAATGATTTCTTGCGTATCATTAATCCGTATAATTCTTCCCTCGTCATAATCCTTCAAATTGATTTCTTTTATTGAGCAACTTCTTCTCCTGCTGCTTTCAATCGTTCGGCATTTTCGGCTAATTGAAGTGCGTCTATCATATCTTGTATTGCGCCATCCATAAATACCGGCAAATTATAAGTTGAAACACCGATACGATGATCGGTTATTCTGCTTTGTGAATAATTATATGTCCTGATCTTGGCTGAACGGTCGCCTGTAGAAACCATCGTTTTGCGCTTTTTTGAAATGTCATCCAAGTATTTCTGGTATTCCAGTTCATATAAGCGCGAACGCAAAACCTTCATGGCTTTATCCAGGTTTTTTATCTGCGATTTTTCATCCTGGCAGGAAACTACTATGCCTGTTGGGATATGTGTAAGCCTTATTGCGGAATAAGTTGTATTAACTGATTGCCCGCCGGGACCGGATGAACAGAAAGTATCTTTACGAATATCCGATTGCTTAAGATCAACATCAAACTCATCAGCTTCAGGTAAAACAACCACTGAAGCCGCTGAAGTGTGAACCCTTCCTTGTGTTTCGGTTTGAGGCACACGTTGCACCCTATGCACTCCCGATTCATATTTTAACTGACCATAAACATTTTCGCCAATAACATTAAAAATAATCTCCTTAAAGCCACCGGCAGTTCCTTGAGTAAAATCAACAAGTTCAATTTTCCATTTCCTGTTTTCGCAATAACGGGTGTACATCCGGTATAAGTCACCTGCAAAAATACTCGCCTCATCGCCGCCTGTACCTGCGCGAATTTCCACAAGTGCATTCTTTCCATCCTCGGGGTCCGCCGGAATAAGCATTACGCGGATATCTTCTTCCATCTTATCCCTCTTGGTAATAAGTTCATCAAGTTCCGATTTTGCCATTTCCCTGAACTCGTCATCTTTTTCCTTTGACAAAATCTCTTTAGTCGAGGTTATATTATCCATAACCAGTTTATATTCTTTATAAGCATCGATAACAGGCTGAAGTTCCTTGAAATCCTTACTGAGCTTTATATAACGCTTCATATCCGACATAGCGTCAGGGTCAGCAATTTGTTTTCCTATTTCTTCCCATCTTTTATAAATGGCTTCCAGTTTATCTAACATTTCAAACTTTTGTAAAAATATTTAATATAAATAAATTCCCGTTTCACTTTTAATCGTAAGTTTTTTCCCATTATGATTTTCGCAGCTGCCAATAATTTTAGCATCTACATTAAAACTTTCAGAGATCTTTATAATGTCATTCGCTATGTTTTCCGGGATATAAAGTTCCATTCTATGCCCCATATTAAAAACTTTATACATTTCCTGCCATGGCGTTCCGGATTCGTTTTGAATCAATTTGAATAATGGAGGTACAGGAAATAAGTTATCTTTAATAATGTGAATATCATCAACAAAATTCAGGACTTTTGTTTGTGCTCCGCCTGAACAATGAATAATACCATGCATATCTTTTCTGTATTTCTTGAATATTTCATTCATAATAGGAGCGTAGGTGCGGGTAGGAGAGAGTACTAATTTTCCTGCATTGGTTGAAGTTTCCCCCATAATATCCGTCATGCATTTCGAACCTGAATAAACCAAATCGGTAGGAATAGAAGAATCATAGCTTTCAGGATATTTCTTTGCATATAATTTCGAAAAAACATCATGCCTTGCCGAAGTAAGGCCATTACTGCCTATCCCGCTATTATATTCATCTTCATAAGACGCTTTTCCAAAGGAAGCCAATCCGACAATTACATCTCCATTTTGTATATTATCGCAGGTAATAATATTATCGTGTCTAATCCTGCTTACAACAGTAGTGTCAATAATCACGGTTCTGACAAGATCACCCACATCAGCAGTTTCACCACCCGTAGAATAAATATTGATTCCGTATGTTTTTAGTTTCGCAATAAACTCTTCAGTTCCTGCAATAATTTCAGAAATTACTTCTCCGGGTATTAGATTTTTATTTCTTCCAATTGTTGAAGAAAGGAGAATGTTGTCAGTTATACCTATGCAAAGCAGGTCATCCAAATTCATTACAATAGCATCCTGTGCTATACCTTTCCAAACCGATAAATCTCCGGTTTCTTTCCAATAAATGTATGCTAAAGACGATTTAGTACCTGCACCATCTGAGTGCATTACAATACAATAGTTGCTATCGTTAGTTAAATAATCTGGAATGACCTTGCAAAAAGCTTTTCGAAAAAGCCCTTTGTCAATATTTTTAATAGCATTGTGGACATCCTCCTTTGAAGCAGAAACCCCACGTCTATTATATTTCAGATTATCAGTCATTTTAATAGAAATAAAAAAAGCATCCCGAATATTAGGGACGCTTTTAATATATTTATTCAAAGTTACTTGTTTTTATTCCCTTTCGAATTAATTTGTTTGTTCTGAATACCAGTACTGTCTTGCTTAATTGTTCCTGAATTGTTTTGCTGGTTAGCAGGTGGCTGCTGATTTAATTGACCTTTATTCCCCTGAGGAATAAATTTATTATTACCAGGCAATTGTTGTTGTTTATTTTCCTGTTTGATAGAAGATGAATCCGTTTTAATATCAATTATCGGAGAAACACCTTTTTTTGAAGTATCGGTTCTTGGAATGTAATCTTCATTCAAAACCCTGAATTCTGTACGCCTGTTCAACTGATGAGCAGCTTCAAATTTATCTTTGTTATCTTGGAATTGATTAATATAATCTTCTGTCAGTTTAGTTCCTTTTGTGAAAAGATACCCATCACGAGTTACATCTTGAACTAATATTCTTGGAACTCTTTTTCCATATCCCTTTGCCTGAAGCCTGTCCCCGGCAATACCTTTTGAAATCAAATAATCAACAACAGATTTTGCACGCTTAAATGAAAGAGTGTCATTATATTCAAGGGCTCCGCGTGCATCTGTGTGAGATCCTAATTCTATAACAATTCGTGGATTGTCCTGCATGGTTTGAATCAAATCATTTAATGAATCCTGATATTGTGGCAAAAGATCCCATTTGTTAAAATCATAAAGAATTTCAGGTAATACAATTGGCGTTGGTGGAATAGGAATTAATCCGAAATCAAATACGAAATCCTTACTCCTTTCCAATCCTACTGTACTTGCTTTTCCCTTTGCCCCAAAATATCCTTTTGATTCGATTTTTAGTTCATAGGAAGTATTTGCAATGAATTTTGTTTTATCGAATTTATATTGACCGGAACCATCAGTAGTGCATGTAACAAGTGTACCGTCTGATCCAACAAGAGTGACGGTGGCGCCTTTAATTGGGTCCTTGGTTTTACTACTGTCATTAGTAATAGTTCCCTGCAATGAGAATACTAATGGTGGCTCATAGAATGAAAAGATATCATCACTTCCTTTAGTGCCTTTTCTATCTGAAGATAAATAACCTCGTTCATCTTTTCCTGCGAATATTATACCAAAGTCGTCTGCTGAAGAATTTATTGGATATTTCATATTAACTGGTTTTCCCCAGGAATCACCGGATTTTTCCACTTTGAAAATATCAAGTCCACCCATTCCAGGTAAACCATCGGAGGCAAAATACAAAGTGCCATCATCACGAATATATGGGAATAATTCATCACCATCTGTATTAATATTTGGCCCAAGGTTTATTGGTTTATCCCATGGTTTACTTTTTTTAGTACGCTTTACCATCCAAATATCATGTTTTCCATATCCACCTTCCATATCTGAAGAAAAATACAATGTAAGTTCGTCTGAAGATAATGAAGGATGACCATAATTAAAACTATCAGGGCCAAGAGTAACCACTTCGGGAACATCCCAGGAATTTCCTTTTTTCTTTGAAACA
>JBEKEO010000020.1:0-28546 GCA_050013795.1 Bacteroidales bacterium | reverse complement strand
ATAGAATAGTCCTCAACATAACCAAAGAAGAAGAGAATAGTCCCGAATGAGAGATTAAAAAAAAGAATAAATAACTTTTCAAATAAGTTTCTGCCAAGCAAATCAGCAATGAGCAGCGTAAAAAATACAAATAAGCCGCCGGCAATTACACTTTGCAGAACAAAAGTTTGTAAACCGGTAAATGTCCAATAAGTATTAAGAAATTTATAAAGGAAATGTAAAAAAAACATTACAAAATACTCATTCGATTCATAAACTCCTGCAACAGATTGTTTCACCCTGATATCCATATCACCCAGAAAATGATATTTAATTTTAAAAGAAAAGAAAATATATACAGAAATAATGGCGGCTAAAACAAACAGGATATATTTATATTTTTTAAAAAAGTGTCTCCAATTATAATTAGATAACCTGATTAAAATATCTCTCATCCCTTTGTTTAAGAAAGGAATACAAACCATTATTGCAACAATATATGCTAAAAGAATGATTTGCCATGGAAAGAAAGAAATATTATCGAAACCCCAAACTCTTGAAAATATATTATATCCCTTTGCATGAGTATTATTAGTCATAAATACCATGATAAAATGAATCAATATGAGAAGCAGTGAAAGGATCATCAGGTTAGTCAATGATGATTTTTCGTTGTTCTTTGATTCTGTTATTTGGTTTTGCAGATATTTCTTGTTTTTATGAAGAGAATTTTTCTTAATCATAGAAAAGATTAATTATAAAATGTCAGTCAAAAATAACTATTAATAAGAAATTAAAGTAGTCAACGCTTTGGTAATTTTTTTTACTTGGTCGTTTCTACAAATATTGCTTTTGAGTTTATCTTATGCAACATTAGTTCATTTTTTTTCTTTTGTGGTTTTTTATATAAATTTTCAATTTCTATTTTGCATTAAACTGTCCAAATTATTATAGCATTTGTTATAAAGAAAACTGTATACGCGATTCAGGAAAATTAACTCCCGTATATTCTATTTTGTTTCAACAGGTTTAAGCACTACCCTCAAATAATTATCTATCGGAATATATTTATCAAAGCAATCTTTAATATCCTGTGTGGTTATTGCATTTACTTTATCTGGGAAATCGGTGATCATTCCAACATCATCCTTGTCGAAATAGAAAGCCTCAAGTTTATCAAGCCAGAATTTATTGGTCTTTATATCCACTTCCCTCCCGCGGATAAGTGTTTCTTTTGCTTTTTTCACATCAACAGTATCCGGACCTTTCGTCCTGATATCATTCATTATCCTGAACACGGCTTTGGTAAGTGTATCCACATTTTTTGGAGAACATCCAAACATGATCATAAGAGTATATTCTGTTTCGGGAAACTGTTTTCCGCCGAGCTGAACCTGCGGTGAATAGACACCACTCATTTCTTCGCGTATTACCTGAATAAGTTTTATGCTGAGTATTTCTTTAATCATATTGAGGCATATCCGGGTTTTATCGTTCCAATCAAATTTCTCACGGCAATCAATTCCCACCATGCCTTTGTCTTCGGTTCCTCTATTAACTACAAAGTCTGTAATACCCGCCGGGAATTTAGGGTTTTTATCCTGCCAGTTCTCAGGTTTAGCTGTTCCGGGAAGGCTGCCAAGATATTTTTCAAGGAAGGGTGTAATGGAATCAATGTTAACATTACCCACAATAAAAAATTTCATACTGGCCGCATTGCCAAACCTTTCATTATAAATACTGAAAGCTTTATCAAGGTTTACTTGGTTCAGTTGTTTTTCATTCACCAGTAAAAATGAACGTGGGCTGTTGCTTTGCGAAGCCTTTATCAGGGTGTCATAAAATACAGAAACAGGGTTTGAACCCATGAACTTCTGTTGTGTTTTTGTCTTCGACATGAATGTTTTAAATTCAGCGGTATCCTTGCGGGGTGCCTTGCAATACAAATAAGCCAGCTGAAGAAGGGTTTCGAAATCCTTAGGCCCGCATTTGCCGTTTAATCCCTGCTTAAGATCGTTTATATATGGACTGATATTTAAGTCTTTCCCTTTTAATTTCTTGTCAAGATCGGTGTTGTTGAAATTGCCTATGCCGCATTCATTCATAATACGGGCAGCATAATATGCATTCATATAATCCTGATCAGGATATAAAGATGTTCCACCTGTGCTGTATGATTTAAATAAAATTTCATCATTCTTGAAATCGGTTTTTTTAATGATAGCCTGAACACCATTGCCGAAAGTGAGTTCTGTGATCCCTAAATCTTTATTTTCAGTTTTTGAAATTACTTTACTACCTTTCAGGTCTTCTTTAATAAGAGGCTCTGACTTAAATTTGTCAACATATGCAGTAACGACAGCTTTTTTAGAACTGGCAATAATGTCGAGTATTTGTTTTTCGGTTGGCACTTTAATTCCGTCTTTATCAGGGGCGGTTATAACCACTGCCATATTATTATCGGTTATCCATTTGGTGGCAAGGGCATTTATTTCATTAAGAGTAATGGTTGGAAGGAGTTTTTTTGATAGCCTGTATTCATACTGGGCGCCAGGCATAGGATCTTTGCTTAAGAAGTTGTTGATATATTGCCTTATTAATCTTGCCGATTCAGTCTTATCCGATTCTTTGGCAGCTCTTTCGTAATCACTCATTAGCTGGTCCTTCATGCGCTCCAGTTCTGTAGTAGTAAAACCGAACTGCTTTACTCTCTGGTTTTCGATGAGCAGTGTTTCGAATGATTTCTCAATCTGATTCTCTTTAGCAACAGCATATAACTGATAAGCATCTTCTGTACGGGCAAGGAACCTGCCATAACGGCTTTGAGCACCAATAAATGGTGCTGTTGATTGATTGGTAATCTCACTAAAGCGCGCATTCAGCATTTCGGTGAAAAGTTTTTCGGTAAAATATTCTTTATAATCTTCAACTGTATAATTAATTTTTGAAGTATGCTTATAATATACCTCAATTTCAGAGCTGGTAGCTTCTTTATCGGTTACTATACTAATAAGTGGTTCTTTATTATCGGGAATATTATAAACAATTCTCGGACGTGGTTTTGTCGGGTTCTTAATACCGGCGAAATGTTTCTTTATAAGGTCTTCCATTTCATCTACATCAATATCGCCAACTATAATTACTGACTGCAAATTGGGACGATACCAATCCTTATAGAAGTTCCGCAAGGTATCGTGATTGCAATTTTTTACGATATTAATATCTCCAATAGGCAGACGTGTTGCATAGCGGGAATCTTTAAATATTACAGGAAAATATTTTCTTTCCATGCGGTCATCAGCGCCAAGACCGAGCCTCCATTCTTCTGTGATAACTCCTCTTTCCGATTCAATTTCTTTATCATCAAAAGTCACTTGGTGAGCCCAGTCCTCAAGTACCTGAACTCCATTTTCTACAAGGCCCTTACTGTCGGTTGGCAATTGCAACATGTAAATTGTTTGGTCAAAACTAGTAGAAGCATTAATATCAGCACCAAACTTCACTCCTGTCTTTTGCAGAAAATCAACGAGATCATTATGAGGGTAATTTTTTGTGCCATTAAAACACATGTGTTCTGTGAAATGCGCTAACCCCTGCTGACTGTTATTTTCCTGTACAGAACCTGCATTAACAGCAAGGCGAAGTTCTACGCGTTTTTCAGGTTTGCTATTCTTGCGTATATAATATGTTAGACCATTGTCCAGTTTGCCGATCACCACATTGGGATCTGCAGGCAAGGTGTCTTTCATATCGGCTATTCCTTTTTGCCCGTATGAAAAACTAAAAAGGCAAGCGAACATTACGCTACCGGCTAAATGAATTAATTTTCTCATGTTATGGGTTTTAAGATTGTTTTTTACCCGACGAAAATACTATTTACTTATTAAAGTAAAAAAGATTCCCCGATTAATCCAGGAATTAAAATATAGAAAGCGTGGATTATTCTATCACTACCTTCTTATTGATAGCCTCACCTAAAGTAATGATTTGCAATGAATAAATCCCCTTTGATAACCCTGATACATCAATGGTTTTGTTTAATATTGCAGCTGAATTACCTTTTATATTATCGTCATATACTACTTGCCCGGTAATATTTAATAATTGTAATTTAGCATCTTTTCTTCCGGTTATATAAAATGATATATGTAAATAATTATTAGCCGGATTCGGGAATACTGAAAGTTCTTTCACAATATTGTAATTTTCAACTCCCAATTGGGAAGATGTATATACTGCCGACCAGCCGGGAGCTGTAATTGTTGCATTCGTGGTAAATTCAACAAGCATTTGTCCACTATGAGAAGTAACCTCAGAGGGGATTGTAGTGCCTGAAAATGTGCCCAAAACTGTTGAACTAACAGGATCAACTACTTTAACAATATCGTTGGCCGGTTCAGTATTAAAACTCAAAAAATGAAGAGTTACGCTTCCTGCACCCGGAGGTTGAATCATCCATTTGCAATTTATATTATTATTATAATTATTTGATCCGCTGCCATCGCTGAATGTATCAGATGCTGCAGTTAAAGGAGTAACACCTGAACAATAAACAGGGTAAGTAGTCGTATATGAAATTTGCCAGCCCGATGATGTATCACTTCCATTAGTAATGAACTTTAAAAATACAGTTGGTGATGTTGAAGAGATTGGAGTCGGAAGAGCAGTTCCGGTACATGATTTCAACACTGGAGCCAAATCATTGGATCCATTGTAAATTGTCAAAACATCTCCTGAATCGGCAGTACTGAAATTATTGAATGAAATGTTAATATGACCAGCTCCAGTAGGCGCTATAAGCCAACTGCAATCATTATTATTCTTATAGTCCGAAGGGCCGCTTCCGTCATCAATAGTGCCTGCAGGAGAAGTCAGTGTTATTGTCGTATTGGAGCAATAATAAGGGTAACCGCTTCTCGGGTAAATACCATAAATTGCTTCCTCGTCTGATGTGAAATTGTAACCACTAGGATCCAAGGCATCAAGATAAAAATATCCGTTATCATTCCCGCTCCAACCCCAGTTGAAATGGAAATAATTTGTCGCCTGATATCCGTCACAGACCCATGCGTGACCTTCTCCATAAGTTGTATCAAAGCCTCCATATATAAATGGCCTGTTATTGTTAAGTTCATTTTCAAGTGTGTCTGCCCACTGGGCATCTATAAAGGAACTCTTTATAGCATGCCGGATAGATGATAAAGAATATTTAAAATATGATGTCAGCGCATTGGTAGCATACATCATATTTCCCATTGACCCGGTTGGACCATATTGCATATCATCAGAAACACCACAATGATACATTAAAGTAGCAATGGCATCATTAACGCCAATACATGAAAGTGACATTGCATTCCAATCGTAAGTTGTTGCACTAAAACTAGCTGACTGAATTCCATAAGACGGATCATTATATGAATGGGAACCCTCTCCCTGCAATGGGTATCTGTAATAAAACATTATTTGCGCCATTGATGTAGCAACACAACCCGTAACTACATGATCACATTCAGTTGTTGCAGTTGAATCGATAGGACAATGTGAATTATAACAACATCCCTGATCCCATAAGGAATATGTTAAAGGTGCTACATTTCCTGTTCCGCTGCTTGGAATAAATTTATCAGAAGAAACGCTATAACGAGCCCAATCAGCATCAATCTGAGCAGTCGATGATTGTTTGGAGGAAACAATATATGCTATTTGTTGTTTGTACTTATTCATCCAAAAAATAAATTCGGGTGACTGATTTTCTTCGGTGTAAATGCCTTCATATGAATAACCAAGTATGGGATGTACACCATCTTCAGCAGCTACTATTACAAATCCACCATTACTTAAATTAAATACATAATACATTATGATCGAATTTTCTGTTTCTGCGAAACTATTAGTTACAACTATCGATTTCGCTGAAAGATTATATTTACTATGTTCAATGTAAAAATTAACAGCAATCTGTTTTGCAACTGTTATGTCAACTTTTTTTGCAAAACCATGATGAAAACAAAAAAGTATTACAATAAGGCAAGTAAAAAATAAGGATTTGGTTTTCATATATCTTTGTTTAGAGGGTTATTAACTTAGCAAATATATAATATATAAAGGAAAAACAAAGGCTTTAAAATAGATTATAGATATATACGCATATTTCTTAAAGTATTTTTTTAATGTACGTAAATAACTGATAAAAAAATACGCAAATATCTTATAAAAAGTAGAAAAAAAATATACTTTTGCTACATAAAAAACACAATTAAAAACATATAATATGAAACTCAGTAAATTATTTGGAATTATTGGAGCATTCGCATTAAGTGTCATCGCTCCCATTGCAACATTCGCACAGGATGCAACCATCGGAGGCTTAGCTCCGGGCATTATTAACGATCAGCGATACAACCGCGCCATTCATATCATGGCCATGCTGCTGGTAGGTTTTGACTTTTTAATGGTTTTTGTCCGTAAATACGGGCGTTCGGCACTTACCGCTACTTTCTTGCTGGTAAGTATTTCATTACCCATATATATATTTATAAGAGGAACGAATATTTTCGGATGTGAAAACCAGGAGGTAGTAAGGCTTATCTTGGCCGAATTTTCGGCAGCCAGTCTTCTTATAGCAGCAGGCGCAGTATTGGGCAGGCTGAAGATGCCTCAATATATTTTAATGGGTATGTTGTTCGTGCTGTTTTATATGTTCAACGAATGGGTAGTGCTTAACGGAGGACTCAGCCTTATTGGTGCGGGGAATGTTGTAGATACTGGCGGTTCTATTGTTATCCATGCTTTCGGGGCCATTTTTGGCCTTGGCGTTGCACTGACCATGACCACTAAGCAGGAATTTGAAAAGACCATAGGGTCGGATGCTACCAGCGACCGTTTTTCCATGCTAGGAAGTATGATGCTTTGGATATTCTGGCCAAGTTTCTGTGCTGCGCTGGTTACTCCTGAACAGATGCCTCATACTGTTGTGAATGTTATACTGGCGCTTTGCGGTTCCACGCTGGCAACATATATCTTTTCCCTTTCGCTACGCAAAAAGATCAGCATTGCCGATATCGCCAATGCAGCCCTTGCAGGAGGTGTTGCCATAGGATCGACATGTGCTAATGCCACTTTCAGCGAAGCAGCCCTTATCGGCATACTTGCAGGAGGAATTTCTACACTGGGATTTACTGTTATACAGTCGCGCCAGCAAAAATGGATGAAACTTATAGACACCTGCGGTGTAACCAATCTTCATGGGCTTCCGGGTTTATTTGGAGGCTTGGCAGCATTACCAATCATTCATGGTTTAAACATACAAAGCCAGCTTTCAGGTATTGGAATTACCATAGTAGTGGCATTTGTTTCAGGATTGATAACAGGGAAAATATTACCCATCTTGGGACGTAAGGTTGAAGTATACGAGGATGCCGATGAATTCCTCGATGCCGAATAGGCTTAGCTTTTTGCTAATTTACTTCCGACTTAAGACAAATGCAGTCAATAGTTGGCAAACATGGCAATTTCTCTGTGTAACTCAGTGAATACTTCTATGTTCTCTGTGTTAAAAATTACAGATGTTATTTTATTAAAAACAATTGAACAGCTAAGCAAATAACTTTAAGTACTTTTGTTACTTTAATTATTTATCATAAAATGAAAAGAAACATTAAGTTCTTAATAATAACTGTACTGCTTTTCAAAATAGTAAGCACAACTTATGCTTGGGGAGAACTTGGGCATAAAATAGTTGCTGAAATAGCAAAAAATTATGTAAGTAAATGCATTCAGGATTCGGTAAAAAAATATCTTGGACATATGTCGTGGGAAGCTGCTTCTAACTGGATGGATGATGTGCGCGGCAGCGCTAAATACGGTTATACCTCATCATGGCATTATTTAAATCTTGAAAACGGTCAGAAGTATGATAGTACCAATGCCAATGGCAATAATGTTGTTAACCAGTTGCAGATAGCCATTAATAAGCTGATGAACAAATCGAAACTTACAAGTGAAGAGATCGCTTTTAACCTTAAAGTGTTGTTTCATCTTATGGGCGATTTTCATATGCCTTTACATGTAGGTATGGGCTCCGACAGGGGAGGGAATGATATTGCGGTTAATTTCCTTGGACAGCAAACCAGTCTGCATCATATATGGGATAGTAATATTATTCAATTTAAGAATATCTCATTTAAAGATATTGAGAACCTCCTGTCAACACTTCCATCCGACAGCATACAGAAAATAACGAGCGGCAGCCTTATTGAATGGCTTAGCAAGACACGCAAATTGTTAAGCGTGGTTTATAGTTATTCGAGCGTTGTCAGTAACGATTATATTAATAAATGTTACCCCATTATTGAGAACCAGCTTTTACTTGCAGGAGTAAGATTGGGAAGCATACTGGATAATGTTTTTAAAACTGATAAGAAATAATTAAAATGCCAATTCAACCTGAGGAATTTGATCGAAAATTGTACAAATCAAACAGAAAATCATTTTTTCAGTAAAAAATTGTTTGGCATTTATTTGCCATTATCAACAAATAAAGATCTTACGGGTTGAGATCATATACCTTATTATAATTGTCGCCCGAATGTAATTAATTATAAAACTAAATTTTTATTAAAAGAGAAGCCTTATTCAAATAAGTTGCCGTCTCTTATTCCTATGTGCTTTTTCATTTGCTCCACATCGCTTTGCAGCACATTTATCTTGTTCACCAGGTTCTCATTATAGGTATTGGGTTCGGGAAGTTCAGAAGAAATATAGTTCACAAATTTCCAAATCTCCTTTATCTCGCTTACTTTAACATCAAAAGGTTCATAAAAAGGATTGAAGGAATACAACCTGAGAAAGCCTTCAGTCGATATCTTGTTCTCAGCCACCTTAAAAACTATGCCTTCGTCAAGTGTCAGCACAATATAGGCATGCTTGTCGCGTATAAGGTTCCAGTTTTGCACATATTCGCCGGTAACCCACGAACCATCGGGAATAGGAAGCATGGAATCGCCGCTTATCTGGAAGGTCCTGTATTTCTTATCCTTTGACAAAAAAGGCATCTGAAAAGTGACCATCGTTTTGATATATTCAGGGTCGGCAAAGCCGGTCTTGTATCCTGCTTTGGCTTTGAGCGGGATCAATTCAATATTTTCTTCATTTTTATTGTCAACAGTTGTGGCAAGCACCCGCAACTCACTTCCCGAAGCATAAGCATTATCGTTTTTTTCAAACTGCAAAATGTAAAATTCTGATAATTGTGTAAGATCTTTTTTAATCAGATTATCAACGGAGATATTATAAAACGTTGAAAATGCCATAAGGGCATCTAAATTTGGCTGAGAAATATCATTCTCATAACCGCTTAAGGTGGAACGCTTCATATTCAGCTCAATAGCTACTTCATCTTGGGTTAACCCTTTTCTTTTTCTTAATAATTTAATGTTGTTTGAGAAGTTCATAAGGTCATTTTGTTTAAAAAAGTTGAGCCGTAATTTAAAAGAATGATTAATTATTAATCATTTTAATGATTAAATTCACGGCAAAGATAATATGATTAGATTTAAATCGCAAGTAAAAAATCAAAAACATAATAACATTCAATAGTTAATTAAAATATATTTAAATATTTGCCCTGAAAATCAACGTATTGACCCTGATTTCCCTCATCATATTCAGGGCAGGTTCTAAAGAACGCAAATTGATTGTCAATACACACTTCGGGGATGGGGGCAATGTTGAAAATCGAAACCCTGTAAAAAACTATTTTTTTAAATTAATAAGCATTCAAAGTTTTTTTATTTTTACAGTCTGAAAAACGCTACTTATGAAGAATATATTTATCACTTTTATCATTGCACTGTCAGCAATGATCATTTCCTGCGGACCGAACAAGGAACAGCAAAAAAAGAATACAAATGAAGATTCAATCCGAAAGGTTGATTCTATCACAAAAATACTTATCGGGACATGGAATAAAGGAAATGGTTATTCTATAAGGATCACCAAGACAGAGAAACTTTTTACTGTTCATTATGGCAATAATAGTGAAGGTGAAAAAGCTGCCGCATATACTCTCGACGGGCAAATATTAAAACCTGTCGACAGCAATGATTCTCCTGTTTCGCTGGTTGAAGACGGGAAATTATTATTTAAAGGATCAGTGTATACCAAAGGCGAAGGTAATAGCAGTTCCGACTATGCCAGGGAGACAAAAAAGTCTCCGAAAAGTAAAACTTCGTCCTCTGCTGCCACTTCAAAAAACAATACAGATGAAGAATCAAATACATCTTCTGTCACTTCTTCCGCTCCTGCGGCAACAGAACTGACCATAATATGTGATCATACCATTAACTTGTTTAACTGGCCGTCAAATAGCGCAAATATCATACAGGGCCTCGCGAACGGGCAGGTTTGCAAACTAATTAAAAAAGGAAAGCAGGAAACCCTTGGAGGCAAGACCGATTACTGGTACGAAGTAAATGCCGACGGGTCTAAAGGCTGGGTATTTGGCGCATATACATCATTACATCAATAATAATAGAGAGAGATTTTTAATTTTTTTGAATAGTTGTGCATTATTTGATATTGCAGCACTATATTTGTACCCCATTTGAAAAGCACAACAATCTATAACTTCTTATTTCCTTATTTGATCGAAAGCCACATCATTTGGTCTTTGTAGCCAATTTACCATATTCCTTTTCTAATTCTAAAGAGATTACCTAAACCGTTTAGGAGAAATTACTTAGTTTTTTAAGGGTATTTACTTAAAAGTTTTAATGTATGATTTATGCTGTTTCGTGTAACCATTTTTTTTATTGGTTCATTAAAGTTATCTGTTCTTCACCAATTAACAAGGCTTTGGTATAAAATTTATCTTGACTTTATTGTTTTTGTTCAGTAAATTTATAAGCGAAAACCAAACCATAAACTTATAATAACATGCAAAGTTTTTTAATACAAAAACAAAATCAGGTAAATCTACTCTTGCAGGAACATGCCGGATGAAGTAATTTTGTATTGAAAGATAAATTGAGACAGAAAACCATAAAAACCATATACCATGAAAACATATAAATATTTTTCCGCAGCAGCCTTAGCACTGATCCTTATTAATGCTATCGCTTTTAACAATGTGTCAACTCTGAACACATCTTTCAGGGTAAAATTTGTTGCTAACCTGGTTTCTTCGACATCGGTAGCAACGGATGTTAAGCAACTGGGGACAGAAATCAATAACGGGCAATCCAGTTCATTCCCTATCTATTTATCCGAGATCAACCATGGTCTTTTTTATTATACCGATCACAAAAACAGTAATAATGCATTACTTAGCAGGGATTTCTTATTCTCTAAATTTGACAGCAATACTTCCACCTGGACCAAGCCTATTAATTTAGCTAAAGACTATTCCACCTTTCAGGAAATTAATAAGAATATGAATTTCCAGGAAATATTCATTACTATTGATGATGACATTTATTCAGTAGATTTAAAGAAAAACACTTTTTCTCCCCATAAGCTGAATATCGATACAAAATATGTAGAATGCAGCCCTTCTTTAAGTCCTGACGGAAACACCTTATATTTTATAAGTAACAGGCCCGGCGGTTTTGGCGGTAAGGATGTCTGGTCTTCTGAAAGATTATCAAACGGAAACTGGAGCGAACCTGTTAATCTTGGAAGCAAAATCAATACCGCAGCAGATGAAGAATCTCCTTTCATGATGGCTGACAACGCATCTTTATATTTCAGTTCAAAAGGACATGACAGCATGGGCGGCTATGATATCTTCAGCGCTACTCTAAATGATGATGGCTTCTGGTCAAAACCTGAAAACCTTGGTGCTCCAGTTAATACTACCGGGGATGACTTTTACTATATCACTGATACTTATGGTAAATGTGCTTTTTATTCTTCTGATAAAGCTCAGCAAGGCAAAGAAAACATCTATTGTGTTAATTATAAAAAATAAAACCTTTCTTTTCTGATTTTTCAGATGCGGTAACTGTTTTAGCTACCGCATCTTTTTTGTTATGCCAGCAATAAAAAAAGGGGAAATAAGTTAAGAGCAAATAGAAATTGATGAAAAGTGAAAAATTATTATTATCGTTAACAAAACTTTATCTTTGTATCATAATATAAACTTGAAATTTCCTTTTTTTATTACGCTCATACTTCTAAATACTTTTTTTGACAACAAAAAAGCCCCATGAAAAGAATCATTTTTGCTGCAATAATCATATGTTTCTGTCTTTTGCTTTTTGAACAATGCAAAAAAGATGGGAAAGATCTTGGCACTGTTTCATTTACTGCTGAAGACCTTAAAATTATTCCTTATAATGGAGGTGAATCAATTATTATGCTTGATTCTTTGGGGGATAGTTTAGCATACTCGCTTAACCCTCGGTGGAGCGGATTTTATGATATGAGAAATGATTCTGTTCAAAGCAAACATTCCGTATACGAAGATTTCTACAATGTTGAAATGGCAAGAGCAACTGCAATTGGAGGATTTGAAATTACATTAAGTTTTTCTTCTCCTTTTGTTTCTCCTATTGTTAAATATTTTACTATTAATACTATTAATACTTATAACATGGCCCCCGCTTTGTCTGGAATATATTCTTTGTCCGGCAAATGGGGCTTTGATGCAGGCAAGCTTTATGCACTGCCCGGCAGTAACAGTTCGCATATCGCTTTTTATGATACATTGACAATAATAAACAAAACGTTTTTTTCGGTTTATGGTTTGTCAAAAACTTTAACTGCTGACGATTCGATATATGATGCTATTTCCACTGTTTTTTATTCAGTGCAGCAGGGTTTTGTTGGTGTAAAAACAACTTATGGAACCAGGTGGTGTTTAATAAATTCGAAAGCATTAAGTAGAACCAAAAAATAATACCACGAAGAAAATCTACTTCTTTTTTATTTTCCTGTCGCTTTGGTTTTCGAAACAGTATCTTTTGTATTAGATGTTGTGTCTGACAATAACTTATTGGCATTATCCAAAGCATTATTACGTTCTTTTTGGAATAATGAATCGTCAGTCTTTTTCTGTTTTTCTTTATCCTTCTGGGAAGGGCCGCAAGCCATGAACGAAATCATCACTAAGCCTGCCATTAATATGAATAGTCGTTTCATTTTCAGTTATGAATAATAAATACCAGGCAAAGATAAATAAATCAATGAAAATTATAATCAATGTTCTTTGTAAAAGGAATTATGCTTACTTTTGAAATAAAACCTTAAAATTATATCATATGTCATTCGAATTACCTATTCTGCCTTATGCTCCTACAGCGCTGGAGCCGAATATTTCAGCAAAAACAATTGAATTCCATTATGGAAAGCATCATCAGGCTTATGTAAACAACCTTAATAACCTTGTAAAGGGTACAGAGTTTGAGAATGCAAAGCTTGAAGAAATCATTAAAAAAGCCTCCGGAGGCATATTCAACAATGCTGCCCAGATATGGAACCATACCTTTTACTGGGAAAGTTTTGCTCCTAATGCCGGTGGCGAACCTTCGGGAAAAATTACCGAAGCCATTAATAAATCTTTTGGGTCATTCGCTCAGTTCAAAGAAAAGTTTTCTGCAGCATGCGTTACTTTATTTGGCTCGGGATGGGCCTGGCTGGTAAAGAAACCTGATGGAACACTTGATATTATTCAGGAAAGCAATGCCGGTAACCCGTTAACTAAAGGATTGATTCCTCTCCTCACATGCGATGTATGGGAACATGCCTATTATCTGGACTATCAGAACAGAAGGCCGGATTATATTGCAGCTTTCTGGAAACTGGTAAACTGGAGCAAAGTAGAAGAAAGGTTTAGATAAACTTAAGCCTGTTCAATATTCTGTTTCATCTTTTCAATGCCAATTCTTTTGACAGCTGAATTGACAAAAAGCTTTTGAAAAATCTTATCATCTATTTTTTCCCAGTCATGTTTATTCATCCTTAACAAGTCAGGATTGGGTTTGAATGCACGCTCATTGGTAAACGGAATGTCCTTATTCCACGGGCAGGCATCCTGACAAACATCGCATCCGTATATCCAACCAAAGGTAGTATTCTGTGATTCATTCTCTGAAACACCGTCTTCAATGGTCATGTAAGAAATACACCTTGATGCGTTAAGCTGATAAGCGCCTTCAATAGCGTGTGTCGGACATGCATCAATACAAGCATTACAGTTGCCGCAATGGTTTTCGTGCATCTCGTCGTAATCAAGAATAAGGTCGGTAAGGATAATACAGATAAACATATATGAACCGTATTTCTGGTTTATAAGCAGCGTATTCTTACCTATCCACCCAAGCCCGCAGCGTGCAGCCCAGGCTTTTTCGAGTATGGTATTGCTGTCGACAAATATCCTGAATTCGGCTGTCTTCACTTTTTTCTGAAGAGCCTGAATAAGCTCGACTGCTTTGGCCTTCATTACAACATGATAATCGTTGCCGTAAGCATATTTTGCTATTTTGTAGGAAGCCTTTTCATCCTGCTTTTTTGAAGGATAATAACTTTGAACAAGGGTTATCACTGATTTTGCATTTCCCAGCAATTTCCTCGGGTCGGCTTTTTTCTCGATATTATTTTCAAGATACTTGATATTACCGTGTTTATTATCAGAAATCCATTTGGTAAGATAGTCGATATCTTTTTCTAACACCACAGGCGAAGCTATTCCGCAGCCATCAAAACCTATCTTTTTGGCGGCGTCTTTAATAAATTGTACTGTACTCGAATTTTCCCTCATGTATAAAATGATTAATAAAAGTGAATACTAAAAAAGAGGGATATCTTATTGAAAAAGTTTTCCCTGTTGCGAAGGCCTGATCTTCCCTATATGGAGATACGCTTTTTCAGTGGCTTCTCTCCCCCTGGGTGTACGCTGTATATAGCCTTCCTGGACAAGAAAAGGTTCGTATACTTCTTCAATGGTGCCGGAATCTTCTCCGACGGCAGTCGATATGGTGGAAATTCCAACCGGTCCTCCTTTGAACTTCTCGATGATGGTTGAAAGTATCTTGTTGTCCATTTCATCAAGTCCGTTCTCGTCAACATTCAAAGCATTGAGAGCAAATTGAGCAATTTCCATATTAATTATTCCGTCACCTTTTATCTGTGCAAAATCTCTTACCCGGCGGAGTAATGCGTTTGCAATCCTAGGGGTGCCGCGGCTCCTGCGTGCAATTTCAAAAGCAGCATCGGGTTTAACCTCAACCCTGATAATGGAAGCGGAACGATTTACAATTTTCAGTAATAAATCAGCATCATAATAGGACAGCCTTGAATTGATACCGAACCTGGCTCTCAACGGCGCTGTAAGCAATCCGGAACGGGTAGTGGCGCCTATGAGGGTGAACGGGTTAAGAGTGATTTGTACACTTCTTGCATTAGGACCGGTTTCAATCATTATATCAATCTTGTAATCCTCCATTGCAGAATAAAGATATTCCTCAACAACAGGACTAAGGCGATGTATCTCATCAATAAAAAGCACATCGTTCTTTTCAAGATTGGTGAGCAATCCTGCCAGGTCGCCTGGCTTGTCGAGCACAGGACCGGATGTAACTTTAATGCCAACACCCATTTCATTTGCAATGATATGCGCAAGCGTGGTTTTGCCCAAGCCGGGAGGGCCATGTAACAGCACATGATCCAGCGCCTCTTCTCTTTCTCTGGCTGCCTGAACAAACACTTTAAGATTTTCTTTTATTTGATGCTGACCGACAAAACTGCCAAAGTCGACAGGGCGCAAAAGTTTTTCAAACTCGCGTTCGACAGGGGATAGGTTTTCAGTATCAGGGTTTAAATTAGGATTCATGCAGATATAAACAAAGGTGTGCCGATTGCAAAGGTAAGAATATTAAGCAATAAAAGAAATCGGGTAACTCTTTACCCGAAAAGACCAGCCTTTACTTATCTTATAGCCTCTTCATCCGGCACCGGTATTATATAGCCTCCTTTTAAAGTCCCAAGTCTCAAATTCCAAGTAGTTTTAACCACAGAGGTTCACAGAGAAGGCACAGAGTTACACAGAGAACTGCCTCTTGCCTGCTGCCTCCTTTAAAAGTCCCAAGACTCAATTTCCAAGATCCAAGAATATGGTCATGCTGAGGAGTCCTTCCTTCATCAGGATAAACTCCGCGCCTCGAAGCATGGCATACGTTAGTCTCACTTCGAGACGTCGCTCCGCTCCTCCTCAGTGTGACAGCGCTTTTTGGGTTTGAAGCTTGGTTATTCTTTCACAAACTTCCTCACCTTTATTCTTTTCCCCAAATGTTAATAACATTAGTACGAAAAATTTGACATTGCATTATTAACGTTTTAAATTTACACTCTAAATATATAAAAACCACCTATGAAAAAGACTACACTCCTTATTATTACAACTATTTGCAGCAGCATATTGCAAGCACAAAACACAAACCCCATTCCTTGCCCCACTGATAAAAATAATAGTAAATGGAGTATTGGTGTGCAGATAAATACCCCGGAAAGAAAAATACCTAACATTGAAGATAAAGACCAAAACGCTAATGTTTGGGAGGATGGGTACTTGTATAATGGAGATAGTCACAATGGAAGCACTAAAGACAAAACATACGCTGTAAGCGTAGTAGGAAATTATTATCTAAAAGATAATAATTTTTTAAGAATTAAAGCGGGTATTAATAATGTGGATATTGTGATGACGGATAAACCATTTATAGACCCTACGGGTACTACCCTTAGCTATGATAACGCATGGAAAAAGCGAATGGATTTTAATGTATCGCCTGGTATCGGATACAGCATTGCAATAAAACATTTTAATTTCTACGCAGGCTTTGAGTTGCCATACACGCATTATGGGCAAGCACAGTTTTATGCTTTTTGGCAAAATAATGATGCTAAAACAGGTGCGCTCATTAGCACTGAAGAAATGACGGGAACAATTTTTAAAGCGTATTCCATAGGTATTGGAAACTTTATTGGGTTTTCTTTCTCATTCAGAAGTTTATCCATAGGGGGGGAAATTACTTATGCGTTTCTTTATAAAAAACTATTATCAGCATCAACATGGCATAATTTAGACAAAGATTTTATTAATAACACTACTACTTCTTCTGACCTTACTTACAATCCTACTATGTCAAATTTTGATATGTCGAAAATAAAAGGTTCAATAATGCTTACATATTCATTTTAAATGTTCAATTAATAAAGTCCTGAAAGTAAAGTATCAGGCGACTAATCAATGAAAAAATACATAATAATAATCAGTGGAATTATTTTGCTGATTGCATTTAGCAATTACAATGGGTTTACCCAAAATGTGATTGTGGCAACGACACCAGGAGATAAAGACTGGCACATGGGTGGGAATAATTTGGCAACAACAGGAAGTTCAGTTTTTGGAACTACAGCTACATTTCCACAGCCAATTTTTATTTACACAGGCGGTACACAGCGCGGTATAATAAATAATGGTAATGGCTTTTGGGGTATAGGTAATGGCGCATTTACCCCTGCATTCAGAGTAGATGTTCGGGATAATCTCCTCAACACTTTTCTGATGGTAAGAAACACCGGAACAACAGCAGGTGGAGTAATTCTAAGCGCTGCAACAGGCAAGGACGTGTACCTCCATTCCACCGGCACAGGCAATTACCAAGGCGCGGGCAAATTCATTATTCACACCGATAGCATAGACCATTTTACTATAGATGTAAGAACAGGTCCGACTTTCGGTTATGTGGGCATAGGCAATGGTTTTACAGCGCCCACAAGCCGTTTGCATTTACAGGATGCAACAGGTAATATATTCCGCAGCGATGGATTAAATACAGTAGATAATTTATGGCAGATGTTTACGGGACCAACCTTAACTACTACAACTGAAAAAGGCAGGTTGTTTACTACAGCTACTGCACCCTCCTCTAACGTTGATTTTAATATTAAAGCCACTGCAGGTTCACTGTTTTTATTCAGCTTAAATACAAGTGCAAACGGTTATCATGTAATTATAGATAATGTGCATGATTATGTCGGCATAGGCGGTTTTGGAGTTCTCCCTCCTCCTTTTCCACCTGTTCTTCCGGATATGCCCCTGCATATAATTGGTGATGGTAACAATAAATTAACGAGTAGTGGATGGAATGCAGCTATTCATTTGCAAAACCATGCTGCTATTGTTTGGGATAAAGATAATAGCCCAAATTATTTTTTAATAGGCTGTCCGTCTTGGGCGCCACTCGGAGATTTTTATTGTGGCACAGCACCGGGTTTAACAAATGCTTCTCAAGACAATTATTGTTACCGTATTATTGGTAATCCTGTTATAGGTACAACACCACCTAATACGGACGATATTGAATTTTTTTCTACACCTACAATTACACAATCCCATAATGTTCTTGTTGATGGTAACATTGGTGTTGGCTTAAATAATCCGGCAGACGTAAACCCTTTATATACACCCACAAACTGTGTGGAAATAAATACAACCGCACCAACAACTCTTCCAGCAACAATAGCTGCAAATACAATAACTGGAGCGCTTACTTCAAATTTACGCGGTGGAACAGGATTTTCAGGCTTACGCTTTACTGACTTGCGTGCAAATTCAACTCCTATTCCTTGGGTAAGTATCCCCAGTACTAAATATGGCGTTCTTTCCGTAGATCAAAACGGTGATGTGGTTCTTGTTCCAGGAACTACATTAGGTGGTCCATGTACAAACCCATCTTCGGCTCCATTATTAACAAACGATTGGGAAATTCCTTTGAATAATCATAATTTTATTTTTGATGGAAACAATGGTGGTTTTGGAACTAACAGTGTGAGAATTGGTACTCCTTATTATATTTCATCACCGTTGTTTCATTGTATGCCAGTTGCAAAATTAGAAGTACATCAACAATCTGGGTATAATTCTTCTGTTGGAGTTTTTGTAACCAATGAAGATTATCCTTCTGCCACAAATCCAGTTATTGGAATACAGAGTTATTTACCTCCTGCCCATCCTCCAGTTGTTAATACTGAATGTTTTAAAATAGCAGGTTGGTTTGGTGCTTATGGTGCACCTTGCTGGACAGCAAATTCTGCTCAATACGCACTTTTTGTTCCACAAGGAGGTGGAATAACAAGTTTGGGTTATAATTATGGTTCGATTGTTCCTACTACTAACTATGTGTTACAGATTAATGGGAGTGCTTTGGCTAATTCTACTGGTTTTTGGGTTCCCTCTGATATGAGATTAAAAAAAGATACTTCTTCTTTTACTGATGGGCTTAGTGTTATCAGAAAAATTCATCCGGTAAAATACAAATACAATGGTTTGGCAGGTATTGATACAACAGGTTCACATATTGGAGTTATATCTGATCAAATGCTTAATATTGCTCCATATACTTTAGGAACATTTAAAGCTAAACTTGATTCTTCAGACGCAAATTATACAGATTTATTAACTTTCAATGCCACACCTTTAATATTTGCTTCTATCAATGCTATCAAACAACTTGATTCCATCACCAAAGGCTTATCAGGTAAAATAGATAGCGTAAAAGGAGTTACGGGGCCAACTGGCGCAACAGGCGCTCAAGGCATACAGGGTGTAACTGGTGCGGCCGGTATAAACGGGGCTACCGGAGCTACAGGGGCTACTGGTATTGCAGGAATTGATGGTATTAATGGAGCTACCGGGCCAACAGGTGCACAAGGTATGCAGGGTATTACCGGACCAACAGGAAATAATGGCATTGCCGGAGCAACAGGGGCTACCGGCGCATTGCCTTTTAACTGGGTATCGCCAAATTTAGAAGTACCAATGGGAAATTATATAACTGGTAGTGGCGGTACTCAATCACAACTTGATATGAATTGGAATGGTAATGATGGAGATATTTTTATTTCAACACATGCAGGAAGCCCTGTTTATCCATATTTTAAACTTGAGACCCATACAAGAGCTCCTTTTTATACTGTTTGGTCTTGTGGTTCTACTTTGGGGGATTCTATTATAATGGGCGGTGTGCAATCAGCTCCTTTTAGAATAGTGTCAGGAAGTCAATTACAGATACAATCGCATAATTCAGGTGGTTTCTATGCAAATTTTGAAGGTTCTGTTTTAACTGCAAATAGAAATGACACATTACCTAATAAGAGCGGAACATTTGCAATGTTAAGTGATATACGAAGTGGATCAATTGGACTAACCGGTGCAACAGGAGCACAGGGACCTACCGGCGCAACAGGAGCCGATGGCGCTTTAAATGCATGGGGACTGACAGGTAATACAGGTACAAATAGCGATTTTATCGGCTCGCTTGGCAATTCAGATGTTATTTTTAAAACAAATTCCCTGGAGCGGATGCGTATAAATGCCTCCGGTGATGTGAATTTAACAGGAAATATTACCACTATTGGAAATATTGCCGCTGATGGAAATATTACTTCCGGAGGTGTTTTAATTTCACAAGCAAATTCAGGCGGTTATTTGCATGTTAATAAAATCAGTATAGGGCTTGATTCATTACAAAGAGACGAAATTGCCGTTAAAGACAGCAGCTTATATATACAAAGCCAGTCAATGGCAAAAAATACAATTATAAATAATAACAATGCAGGGAAGGTTGGTATAGGCACAATCGCCCCAACCGAAAAACTTACCGTTGCCGGAAATGCAAGAATAAGTGATACTTTGAAAGTTGAAAAAGCGCTGCACGTTGACAGCCTTGCCGGACCGGGTTTTCAATTCGACAGCCTTTCGCCAAATTCTTATAAGTTAGTTTTTGCCGACCAAAATGGAATTGTTGGGCCAATACATCCAAATCTAGTATGCGGTACAACTCAACCATGGTTTTTAGGAGGTAATACTATTAGTCATCTCACAGTACCGTACTACAATTGGATAGGTACTTGCAATAATTATCCTTTTAATATAGGAACAAATAATTCAATAAAAATGACAGTATTGGTAAACGGTAATGTTGGTATTGGAACTCAAACTCCTTATAATACACTTAATTTACAGAATAATATAACATACACAGTGACAAATATAAATGACCCAACTTTTAAAGGACTAACTCGAAGCGGATTACGTTTTAATAACTTAAACTCAACAATGGATGTAGATGCCACAAATAACAGTGGTAACGGTCATACAGCAGCAACTGTTTTAAGTGTTGATGAAGCAGGGGATGTTATTTTAGTTGATGATGTAGGCGCTGCCGGTCCAACCGGTCCTGTAGGTCTTATGGGTCCAAGAGGTGTAACTGGCCCTACAGGTGCAACAGGAACTACTGGCTCAACTGGAGCTACAGGCGCAACTGGACCAACAGGAACTTTCTCAAATAATGCATGGCTGCTTGCAGGTAATAGTACTGTAGCCGGGAATTTCATGGGCAGTACATCTGGTAGTAACGACCCTGATGTTGTTTTTGAATATAATGGTACACGTGCAGGTTTACTTGATGGTGAATATATATATAGTTCTTATCCTAATGCATTGTCGAATACTTCATGGGGCGTGGGTGCATTAAATTCTAATACAATAGGTTACCAAAATACTGCAATAGGTTTGAATGCGCTTTATTCTAATACAAAAGGAATCGCCAATACTGCCATAGGAAATTATGCGCTTTATAACAACGTCAACGACGGTGCCGCTAATACCGCTGTGGGTGCTCAGGCGCTTAGTCAAAATACAACGGGATACAGCAATACCGCTGTAGGTAGTGATGCGGGTACGGCAAACCTTAGCGGTAATAATAATACCTTTATAGGAGCGTCCGCTGGTTCCATTTCCAGTTCCAGCAGTTTGAGCAATGCCACTGCTATTGGCGCTGAGGCTATTGTCAACGAAAGCAATGCTCTTGTGCTTGGTGGTACAAGTACGTGGGCTGTTAATGTAGGGATTGGAACTCAGGTACCTGGTTTTGCATTAGATATAAATGGTGGTGCTAATTGTACTTCTGAAACATGGACTTCGGATCAACAATTCAAAACAAATGATGACAGTCTGCATAATGCTTTAGTAATCATACAGCAATTAAAACCTAAAACGTATTATTTCGATACCACAAATATTTATGGGTTTAATTTTCAATCTAAAAAGCAATATGGTTTTTTTGCCCAGGATGTAGAAAAAGTTTTGCCCGATTTGGTTACAACATCAACAAGACCTGCAGAAGTTGATACATCGGGTAATGTTATTTATCCTTCCATTACTTACAAATCACTAAACTACATTAGCTTTATTTCAATTTTAACAAAAGGCATCCAGGAATTACAGCTAAAAAACGATAGTTTGAATACAAAAGCAAACAAGCAGGATTCCATCAATGCATCCTTGCAAAATCAGTTGAATCAATTGCTAACCACAATAAACAATTGTTGCGATAATAATAATTTAGGAAAAGTATTAAATACAGGTAGTTCTGATTCTTCATATAATACGCAGCATGTTGATTTGGCTAATCAGGCTATTTTATACAACGCATATCCTGACCCATTCACGGAAACCACCACTATCAAGTTTTTTATTCCAGGCTCGGTTAGTTCTGCTTTCATAACTTTTTATGATGAATATGGCAATGAGTTAAAGAAAACCGCTATCGCTCAAACAGGCGCAGGTCAGATTGAAATTTCAAGCAGCCATCTTTCTTCAGGTATTTATTCTTACAGTTTAACAATTAATGGAAACTTGATTGATACTAAACGAATGGTTAAGGTTAAGTAATTCTATTTTAATAAATAGGTATAGGCGCTTTGATGTTTCTCTGTGCCTGTACCTATTTTTAATTATATTTGTTGACTCTTTTTTAAAATTAGCACTATGCAAAAGTTACTGTTTTTTTTAGTCATTCTATTAATGAGTATGCAAACTCATGCCCAGTTTACCCTTGAACATATCTATGATAGTACCGGTTACTTTCAAACGAGTAAAGATGCGATGGGGAACATCCGTTATGGCAAACAACTATTCTACCTTGTTAATCTTGAGATTGATGGTGATAAATATGTGCAAATTAATGAATCGGCACAAACAATTAAGTTTTATAATTTGAACCATACATTTTGGAAAACCATAAGCTATTCAAATGTTACCACAAACATTTGTCCCAATTCCCTTGACAAAACCAATAATTCTATTTTATATATTTCCCAAAGTCTTTTTAATACCGATGCTAAAATTGAATTTATGTATACATGCTCTTGGAATTATTCTGCGGATACTTCGTGGAAAGCCATTACACAAATTGTAAATGAAGATGATTCTATTCTTTTTACAGATACAGCGGCAGCGCCTTTAGTTGTGCCAACTTGGGCCAATCAATATTATCCGATTTATAATACAACTAATGGAACTAAAATGATTTTAAGTAATGTTACGGGAAAGGCGGAAGTTTATTCTTTAGCAGGAACTTTAACAGATGGTATTGCGGAAGCAAATAAAAAATTAATGGCAATGCAAAGCAGTGTTTCAAATGCTTACCCCAACCCAAATAATGGCAGCGCTAAAATAGATTATAGCCTGCCACCGAGCATAAACGAAGGGGAAATAGTTTTTTATAACTTGCAGGGCACGGAAGTAAAACGCTTTAAAGTGGATAGGACATTTAATACTTTGCTTATTTCAACAAAAGATATTGCAGCGGGAACTTATTATTACCAACTGCAAACGGCGGGGGAGAGTAGCGGAGGGAAGAAGATGGTGGTTATTAAGTAGGCAGCGGCATATACACCTATGCTTTAATAGTGGACGGCAAATTAATTGATACTAAAAAGATGATGAAAACGAAGTAAAAGTATTAGTCATCCTTTAAAAGCGGGAATCACGATAACTATCGAATCCCGCTTTTTTATTTCCACCTTATATTATATATAACCCCGAGCTTCGATTTTCGTTTCAAAATGCATTTAATTCCTTGTTTCAGAAAAAAATAAAAAATGAGTTTTAACTCAAGAGCCAGGTGATAAATATTTAGGTTTTTTGCACTCAAAACGGATGGGCGATTGCATTACACGCGAAGAAGAGGTTGAGTGTGCGTTCAAAGATTTAAAGAAACAAGTAGCCGAACAAATGCAAATGATATTGAAACATAATAAATCATCACAAGGTAACCTGGCATTTGATGCCAACAAATGCCCTTCGGAAATAAGCCGTATTAAAACCTGCGATAAAAACCTTTGCCTGCGTTTCATTGCTGAGATGGCTGTAGCTGGTAATTTTAAAGTAAAAATCTCTTTTATCCCAATTACCTAATATTATTTCGGGAAATGAAAGCATATAGTAACAGCATACGAACAGACGTTATCATCGTGATGAGGCATGTTATAACTACGACAGGTAAACAACTCAACATGAGAGGTGAACATATCACCGCTTCAGGTGCACATATCGCCGCTTCAGGTGAACATATCACGGCTACAGGTGAACATATCACGGCTACAGGTGAACATATCGCCGCTTCAGGTGAACATATCACGGCTACAGGTGAACATATCGCCGCTTCAGGTGAACATATCACGGCTACATGTGCACATATCAACGCTTCAGGTGAACATATCACGGCTACAGGTGCACATATCACAGCTTCAGGTGCACATATCACCGCTTCAGGTGAACATATCGCCGCTTCAGGTGCACATATCACGGCTACAGGTGCACATATCACAGCTTCAGGTGCACATATCGCCGCTTCAGGTGCACATATCGCCATGAAATGTTTATCCTGTCAAAGGCTTTGTTCATATTTAGCCGCAACAGGTTAAAATTATACCAGTATAAATAAACAATTCATTATTAACTAAACACAGGAAATCATGTCAGGAGAAAAAACAACCATTCCAAGGGATATCAAGGGTTACAACACTTTTATCACAGTCACAACACCTTATCTTACAACCGGTACGCCCCAGAAATATATACAGTTCGGCTGGACTGCCGCCCAACTCGCATTCTGGCAGGGACTGCTTGCAGCCTGGAATTTGCTCTATCCTTCTTATATAAACAGGAAAGGCGGCTATACCACCGATATTAAGAACGATATGGAGAATATAATTAAAAACACCATAGCTTACGATAAAACAAATAAACTGATAATGAAAGTAAAAGCCACAGCAGGCTTAACTTCGCTCGATTGCAGCAATTTTAATATACCCGAAACGTATTCAGCCCCCGTTACAGGCAGTCATCCTGTGGCAAAAATTAAAGGATTGGATAAAACTATAATCCCCGACGATTTGGTTTACCCTATGATATTACCAATAGGCGGCAGCATGTTACATATAAAGTGTTTTACCGAAAAAGTTCATAGCGGGCGCGCCCACAAGCTTAAAGGTTTCGACCTTGTGGAATATGCCGTTGGCGTATTTTACCTGGGTACGGCAGGCTTGCCGACAAAAGCCACCGACCCAAGATTGGTAATAGAGCATTCGTCAAGAGCCGATTTTAAATTACAAACAGATACCTATACAAAAAATTTAACTGTACTGGCAACAGGGGCAACAGAACCGGCTAAAATTGCGATAATTTTTTTCCGTTGGGCAAAAAGTAAGCATCCAACATTAGATGGTCCATGGAGCGTAGGATCTACTACACAAATAATGCCGTAAGGAAGTGCCTTGATTTTGTAGTACTTAGAGTGCCTGGAGTTTAAAAAAAAGCAACCCTTTTATTCTCTGTGAACCTCTGTGGCTTCTCTGTATTCTCTGTGGTTAAGCTTTTTATTAAAGAATGAAGAACATTCGAACAAATGACTAATGCCTAATGACCATAAAAATTTAAAACCATGGCAACAACATCCTTCACTACATTTAGACTAACTATTTCAGCAGCGCAGCTAAAAACCGCAAACAGCATTGCTATTGATATACCTCAACTTGCAGCCCCCGGCAGGGGATATGCTTGGAGCATAGCTATGGCTGAACTCAGGTTTTCTGCCGGAAGCACAGCTTTTACGAGCACTAACGTTTTCCTGATAACCGATACTGCTGCTATTGAGCAAATGGTATCGGGCTTTATACTGAATTCGGGAGCGGATTCATTCAGTAAATTTCTTTCAACAGGCAGTTCCGATACAGCTATAGTGGAAAACAAAAAAGTAACCATCGTAACCAACGCCGATTCAGCTACAGGCGATGGTTATTGCATTATTTACGGTATAGCGAGAAAAATAAAACTGTGATTAAGAACAAGCGAACAGTTAAACATTCGAACATCCGCCGTGACGGACTGCTGCTGCCTCCTGCCTACTTTTAACAATTTGCTTCTTTCTGTAATACAACAAACTTTCTACCCTTCGTAAGCCCTTGTATCAAGGGCATCGCGCAGTCCGTTGCCGATAAGCATAAATGCCAGCACCATAAGCATAATGGCAATGCCGGGCAGTATGGCAAGGTGGGCTGAATTGAGGATAATATAGGCATAATGTTCTTTTATCATGGTTCCCCACGAAGGCATGGGCGGCTGAACTCCTATACCGAGGAAGCTTAGACCCGCTTCAATCAAAATAGCCGAAGCAAAATTAGCTGCCGAGATCACTATTACAGGTCCCATTACATTAGGGAGGATATGACGGAAAATTATCCTTGAATTCCTGAATCCAAGCGCCCTTCCGGCTTCAACAAACTCTTTTTCGCGTATGCTTAGAATTTGTCCCCTCACCACTCGCGCCACATCCACCCACATGGTAAGCCCCACGGCTATGAACACCTGCCAGAAACCCTTGCCCAGCGCAAATGTTATGGCTATTACCAGCAGCAGCGTGGGTATCGACCATACCACATTGATGAACCATACAATGAAGTTATCCACCCAGCCTTTAAAAAAGCCGGCTAATGCGCCAAGCAGTATGCCTATTACGAGCGAGATAAGGACAGAAATAAAGCCAACCGACAATGATACCCTTGTCCCGATAATAAGCTGGCTTAGCAGGTCCCTTCCGTAGCGGTCGGTGCCAAGCAGGAATGTTTTTGCAGAGAGGTTTTCTTTTTCAATCCTTTGCTTTAATTCAGCTTTGGCTATCTCATTCTTATTACCCAAAATATCTTCAAATTGAAGCTTATCTCCTGCCTCAACAATCTTGTTCTTGTCTGCAACAGGGTAGATAACTTCTGCAATATTGAATTTTCTGACCTCTCCGTCATTGGGAGTATCGCCTGTATAATCTTCGGTTACTATATTATTCCCATCAAAATGCCATGAATACAAAGGATAATCGGTATAATCGCTTTTCTTTCCATAGAGCATCTTGCCAAAAACACCTGTATTGACTTCCTTTTGAGCATTTCGAACTCTTAGCATGGTTACTTTATAACCCGGTTTCTTAGCAGCAAGTTCAAGGTGCTGTTCGTTGGCAAAAGGCGTGGAATCGGGCGTAATAAGGTAGCCGAGGGTGGCAAGCAATGTGGCGAATATCACGAAAAGAAAAGAACCCATGGCAAGCCTGTCCTTTTTGAAACGCTTCCATGCCAGCGACGATAAGGAACCAACGCCTTCGTAACTTTTCTTTTTGTAAAAAATATTCTTCATCAACTTTCTTTCGGGGTATTTCTTTTATTTGGCACCGATAATTTTCTTTGTGCTCTTTGCGTGCTTCTCTTTGCGTTCTTTGCGGTTAAAATTTTTTACCGCCAAGTTCGCAGAGTTTACGCCAAGTTCGCCAAGTGTTATAATCCATTGACTACTTTTTTGATTTCATCTTTTAGTATTACAACATTAACCTGTATATAACGCTCATCTTCTCCAGTTGTCAACGGCTATGTACCAGCCATCCTTATAGATAGGAGAGCGTGTGAGGTTGTAATCGTTGTCGGTGAAAGGATTTCCAACCTTGCTAAAATCGAAGTGTATTGAAAGCAAATTTTTGTCTTCGCCATAAACCCACACTTCTGAATTCTTTCCTTTGTACACTATATTAGGCGGACCATAGATAATGTAAATGATGCCCCTGTCAGTTTTCCAGCCTTCAAGGTAGGATGTAAAGAACCTGTTGGCATCCATCACCCTGTTATAATAGAGCTTTATCATTTGCTTTGCCCTGTCAGCATTTCCGGCATTCTCAATCCAGAACTTGTCAACGGCTTCCTTATCATTATTCATCGCTTCAAGATCGTTATATTCATTCTTTGTAGTCAGGTAACGTATAGGATGCAGCATTTGCGATAAACTGGTAATTTCCGGAAAATCATCATCGAACCTGAAAACAGTAAACCCTTCCTTCTGACTGGTATCGGCCTGAAAATGATATATCCCTTTCTTGGAAAAATTAAGCATTGCGGTACTGCCATCTTTTAAAGAAACAGCAAAAACACTGTCAGCTCTCAGGTCAATGGGCTTCTCTTTTAAAGCTGAATATGGCGGTGAAGCAACAGGAAAAGTACGGTTATAATAACTGACAAATAATTTATTCGTCTTCATGTTATTAAAAAGCAGCCTGAATTCCTGCCCTGCCGCAACATAGGAATTATACGCGGGTACACTATCGGCATTTAACAGTATGAAGTTTTGCCTGTCGTTGTGATTGCCCCTGTTAACGGTAATAAATGATTCAACAGTGGTGTT
>JBEKEO010000019.1:0-28634 GCA_050013795.1 Bacteroidales bacterium | reverse complement strand
TTTAGGCATTAAAACCTTTAAGTTAGTTAATTTGCCTCTGTCAGTGTTAACTTTTTACAACAAATTTATTTGATTTTATATAGAAGTTTAGCTCCTCTTTTTATGAGTTGGCAAAGCTAAAGTAAGTTAGCTGTAGTTAATTCAACAATTCTTTAATTTTCTTTCTACTAATTACCTTGAATGTCTCCGCACCAATAGTCTTATATTTCCCGTTTAATAAGGTTTCCATTTTTAACGTCAATTGCCCTTCTGTCTTTGGAGTTACTAAGTAATTTACATCATTATGTTTTTCTATAATTACATCTCCATCACTTTCTATTCTGCAATTCTTTATAGGATAATAATCACAAGATATGCTAACTGGATTTTTTTCTCCAACTAATAAGAAATTCATCCATGGATTAGCAATTACCCATCCACCTTCAACAATGTCAAAGCTGTCTTTTAAGTATATTTCATTTCCTTGTTTTATTATTCTTATTTTATAATTATAAGTCCCAAGTTGGTAATTATTTTTTGGTCTTAACTTTAATGTGTCACCATTAACTAAAAAAGATAATACGGAGTCAGATATTAATTTTATAGAATCATAGTCGCAAAGGTCTTTTGGCAATAGAATTAAATGTTCAAATGTTTGTCCACGAACTATTACGTCATTCAGTTTATAATGGGTTATCTCCAATTTGAAGTTTTTCTTTTCAGTCAATGAAGAATTATTGCAGCTTATTGCTGTCAAGATAAGAACTAAGAATAAAATATTTGTTTTCATTTATTATTTAATTAATTACAGCTAACTTGTGCATTGCTACTATATTAATCAAAGCAATGCTGCTTACCTTGCTTGCATTGCTCATATTTGCCATTATTATTTTATCATTAAACTATCCGTATTCTTCATCAAAAATACTGAATTTATCAATTTGCACAAATTAAAAATCTTTCCTTAATTTTACCTTTAAAAAGCCGCACAAACGGAAAATATTATATATTATTGTGCATATTAACAAAATATATTTTAAAAAAGTCTTGACTTTTGATAATTAATTTATTAATTTTGTAATGAAAAGTTACTATCATTACAAACTAAAGAATACTAAACTGATTGTATAACTAAAAAAGGAGGCCTTATGAAACATATTTACCACCTGATACCGCACCCAAGCATGGTTATCAGTGTTTTATGGATGCAGAAAATGTACATAATGAATTAAACCCGGTAAGAAACACAACGTTCTCCTTCCTTTTTCCTTTATTACCTTCCTTTAATACTCCTGAAACTTCCCTTCATGCAACAGATATAGCCCTCAGCATATCAACAGGTAAGCCTTTTGCGGCAAAAGGTAAGTCTATCATTACATCAGGTGCACCTATTACGGCAAAAGGTATGCCTGTAAGGACATTACTATTATCTATTGTTTCAAAAAGTGTACTTATTATGATAATGAGTACACTCCACAAGATAAAGAGTATACTCCTCACGACAATGAGTACACTCCTCACGATACTGAGTATACTCCCCACGATACTGAGTACACTCCTCACGATACTGAGTACACTCCTCACGATACTGAGTATACTCCCCAAGATACTGAGTATACTCCTCACGGTACTGAGTATACTCCTCACGGTACTGAGTATACTCCTCACGGTACTGAGTACACTCCCCAAGATACCGAGTATACTCTTCAAGGCAATGAGTACACTAGATACTTCAATAGGTCATTATAATGATTATCAGGGTATTCTATTTGATTTTAAAAGATTCATTTATAGCATTTTAGTTGAACTTTTCGGCAACAAAAGTTCAATTTCATATATATTTCTATCGAAGATATTGTTTCACCAAAAACTTGTAAGATATGTCAATCAATAAGACAAATATACCGAGGGATATCAAGAGTTTCGGCACATTTATCGTGGCTACGAATGCTTATCTTATACAGGGTGTGCCGCAGAATTATACGCGCTTTGGTTGGACAACAGTTCACCTCAACGCATGGCAGGCTTTCCAGACTCAGTGGGCCCCTATTTTCCTGCTTTATGAGGATAAAAAGGGCGGTTATACTACTGACAGGAAGAATGACCTGACGAACATAATTGATGCATGCGTTCTGTACGATAAGCAAAATAAGCTGATCTACAAGGTAAAAGCAACAGCAGGGCTGACTTCCATGGATTGCAGCACCTTTAACCTGCCGTTGAGTTTATCTAACCCCGTGCCAAGCACCCACACACCGGTAGTACCTTTATCTACTGACAAAACCATACTGGTTACTGTAGCTGTTTATGCTAAGATTATAGCAGAAGCAGGCGGTTTTGTACATATAAAGGCTTACACGGAAAAGGCTCAAAAAGGACATGCCCATAAGGCTAAAGGGTACGACCTGCTTGAGTATAAGTGGGCTGTGTTTTATTCGGGGACAGCTAATTTGCCGTCGCATCCTACCGATTCGCGTTTGCTTGATGCACATTCTACCAAGGCTAATTTTACCATTTCTACGGCAGAGAATACTTCCAATCTGCCTGTTTTGGCTGCAAGCGCCATAGAAACAGTTAAAGTAGTCGTATTCTTTTTCAGATGGGCAAAGAGCAAGCATCCGAACCTTGATGGTCCATGGAGTGGTCCGATTACCACGCCGCTCTTATAGTATTCTATGAAACTTAAATGCTAAGTACTCACGCCGCCTGATATGATAGGCGGCGTTTTTTTATACCTTAATTACAGGTCGCCCCTATGGGGTTATTTTTTAATGAATAAAATATTTTTTATAAACAGATCGTCTCCCGATAAATCGGGACAAGCTCGCTGGGACTATATAGCAAGAACTCCGTAGGAGTGAACTGTTTATAGAACTAATTACAAATGCATAATTAGCTCCATAGGAGCGTCCTGAATTTAGTCGGACAATAATGATTAGTTATTAGTTATTCAGCATCGCAACCTTCCTGACAGCAGCTTTTTTCTCCTGGTTTCGTATCGACATCCATACTACCTCGGCAATATCCTTCACCTCCGATGTGGCGCCATTGGAGAATGTCTTTTTGCATAAAGGACATCCGGTAACTATCACATCAGGATTGTTTTGTTCAAGCTTGTTCAATGCATGTATGCGGAGCAGGTCGCGCTGAACTGAATTTAACTGCAAACCGCCAAGACTGTTGCCGCAGCATAAACTCTTTTCCCTGCTTTGATTTATTTCCTGAAATTTAGTGGATGAATGAAGCAGTTTGCGAGGCTCTTCGTACACCAGGCTACCCCTGCCCAGTTCGCACGGGTCGTGATAAGCCGTAGTTACAGGCAGTTTATTCAATTTGATCTTTCCTTCTTCTTGCAGGCGAAGGATGTACTGGCTGTGATGCAGCACTTCTATATTCAGCAGGTAATCTTCCTTGAATACTTTAAGGCATATAGGACATGAAGTAACAAGTGTCTTTGCCCCTGATTCCTTAATAAGCCGGGTGTTCTTCTCTATCAGTTTGTGCGCTTTCACTATTTCGCCGGCTGTCATCAGTGGCCTGCCGCAACAAATGCTTCCGTCTTTGTCAAGGAAAAGATATTCTGTGTCCGATGCTTTCAATATAGATTCCATTGCTATCTTAATGGAAGGTGTAAGGTGGGTCATGCAGCCTGCGAAGTAAATAACAGGTGCAGGTTTTTCAACCACAGGAGTCAGATATTCGAAATTATAATTTCCTGTTGCCAGTTCAAATCGTTTAGAAATACGAATATTATTAATGTTGATGCCAACTGGGCAATATTCCTGACACCGGCCACAAAGCAAGCAATCGAAAGCTTTTTCCTGATTTATATTATTGTACCTGATGGACTGAAGAAAATAAACACTTTGTACATCCTTGGTATGGGCTACTTTCAACAGTTTACATTTGTCAATACAAATACCGCAGCGCGAACAGGAATGGACTTCAATAGCAGAGAATGAATTATACACTTTGCAATTCCGGATACCGAAGTTTCGGAGGAATATTAAAACAACTTCCGTAAAAATATGCATGTAACGCGAATAGGGCAATGCAATGAAAAACAAGGCCAGTACTGTGGAATACGCCCACCATGCTATATATGAAAGATGCTCAACAGGCAGGAAGGATGCAAAGAAATTTCCTGCTGTACCTGTAAGGAATCCGCCGTTATGATAAGTACCGGAAGTAAAGCTTTCGGCAAGAAAACGCAGAGGGAAAATAAACCATAAGGTCATCATGGCAAGCCAGTCGCCAATCTTAAGGCGTGTGGTCTTCTTCATCCCGAACATGCGCGAATAGATTCTTTTTATCAAAGCCAGGGCAACACCTAAAAGTATTACTAATAGAATGAAGTCCATAATGAACTTAAATTCGTTTACCCATGTATATCCGGAAAAATTATGGTTAAAGAATTTGAAAAAGATAGGTTCGTAAGGCGCGTTGAATGCCCTGTGGGTATGTATCTTTGATTCTATGGTTCCTCCAAGAATAAGTAACAGCCATCCAAGGGCAAAGCTCATGTGCATATACCCAAGCAAAGGATTTATTTTGAAAACTTTTCGGTGCACTAAGCTTTCCGTAAAGACTTCCTTGCAGGATGTAAATATTTTATAACTGAAAATACCTTTAAAGAATTTGAACCTGTCTGCTTTGCTTAAGGTGATTATCCAGTAAAGATATCTGTAGGCAAGAGTGAGTATCAGAATAATTGCTCCTACACAAAATGGTATAACAAATGGGTCGTATATCATAATGAATAAAGTTCCAAAGCTTGATTAATTTTCATAATTACATTGCGCGTATTAACGCCTCTTGGACAAGCCAGCGAACATTTTCCGCAAAGCATACATTGGGCTATCTCTTTCCTTATCTCAGAAACGTACCCTCGTTTGACCATAGTGATCATTCTGCGTAAGTTCATTTCTGTGAAATTACCTGTGCTGCATGTTGCCGTGCAGGTTCCGCAGGCAAAGCAAACATTAAAGGACGGCTCGTGCTCTTTCACATAAGCGGCAATCCTTCGGTCTCCCTTATCGAAATCGAGCTGCCTGTCCTTACTTAGTGTATATCCAAAGTCTTTCATTTTTTTTATTGTTCAGGTATGAGGGATAAAGGTATAGGGAATAGAGGCATAAATTTATGATGTTCTTTATAATTTCCTTGTTCCCTTCATATTCCTTTATACCTTTATTTCCCCCTATACCTTATTTCCCTATACCTCTATCCCTTTTTAAACCAAAGTAATTCGTTTTTCTATTTCATATCCTTCCAGAAAATTTGCTGTCATAAGCGCAGCAGCACGTGCATCAGCAAATACATTATTAATTGTTCTCGGAGCCATACAGCAACCTGCAAAGAAAACTCCGGGAACATTGGATACGGTTGTCATGGTATGCTGATCCTGGCATTTTAAAAATCCATTCGGACCGAAGTTCATTCCAAGCATAGCGCCTATCTTTTTTGTTCCTTCGGAGGGGACAATGCCAACCATTAATACAAGCATATCCACGCTCATGCGCAAAGGGCGACCGGCAAGCGTGTCTTCTACTTTTACCAATATGGAACCGTCAATATTTTCGCATGCTTCAGATAACCTGCCACGAATAAAATTCACTGCATGTTTTTCCTGTGCCTGTTTGTACATCGCTTCGAAATGCATGCCGAACATGCGGAGATCCATGTAATAGCAATATACTTCAGCATCAGGTATCTTTTCCTTTATCTCAATGGATTGCTTTACTGCAGTAACGCAGCATACTTTAGAACAATAAACATTACCCACCTTTTCATCACGAGATCCAACACAATGAACAATCCCGATCTTCTTTGGTGTTTTGCCTTGTGCATTTACCAATGGTTTTCCCGAAAGGAACATTTCTTCCAGTTCGGCAGAAGTTACAACGTTATCGTAAATGCCATATCCATATTCTTCTTTTTTGCGTGCATCAAACACATCATAACCGGTAGCAACGATCACAGCATCCGATTCGAAAGATTTACCGTCGGCAAGTTTCACATTGAATACTTTTCCGTTCTTGCGCGCATCAATGACATCGGTATTTTTCAGCACATTCACATTGGCAAGCTTAACTCCCTTTTCGAGAAATTCAACCACGTCTTTGCCAAGACGCATGGTTGGAAACAGCTTTTCCCATCCCAGCAAATGACCGCCTAGCTGATTGCTCTTTTCAAGAAGCGTAACTTCATGCCCCATAGCAGCGAGGTTCGCGGAAGATTCCATCCCGGCAATTCCTCCGCCAATAACAATTATTCTTTTTTTACTCATGAAATATTTTTATTATGATACTTTTAATACACCTGGTTTTTCAGGAATTCCTAATGTTACACCATTCTTGTCTGCATACTTTTTTGAAGGATCATAGGGTATCCCTATCTTATCCATTAAAGGTTCGCACGATACCTGGTGAACCTGCAAACCAAGGTCCCATGGGTTGTAGCCAAGAACAAGTCCTGCCAGTTCCTCATAAGTGAATACCGGAATTCCCTGCCCATTCTTACCATACGTTTTTCCTTCCATTTCTGCAATGGCATATTGCCATTTATCAAGAAACATCGGACAACCCGGACAATTTGTTAGAATCATGTCGGGTTCGTATGGTTCCATTGATTCAAATTTCTTATGCGAACAGGACATTGAATATCCGCGGTTAGCCTGAACCAGATATTGCCTGAAGCCAAAACCACAGCAATGCCTTCTTTCAGGATAATCAATTACTTCGCCCCCCCATTCTTCAATCATCCCTATCAACTGGTAAGGATATTCTGCTCCTCCTATACCTGCCTCAGGAAACATTTTTGCATAATGACAACCGATATGATCAACTACTTTTAATGGTTTACCTGTTTCTTTATCAACCAGTTTGAATTTTGATTTCAGTGCAATTTCTTTTCTGAATTTATAAACAATATCACTGGCATGTGCAAGATTCTTTGGAATTTTAAATTCCCTGCCGGTAGCTTGTTTTAAATACTTCCTTACTTTTTCTTCCACTTCAGGAAAATGATGCCACGTATCAAGCACCTCGGTATAGATCCCAAAAGAAGTGATACATGAAGGGGCAAGATTTTCATATCCTGCTTCAGTCATCAGTGCAAACTGTCGTGCAACAACAGTCATCATGGTATCAACGGGAACTATATCGCCATGGTAGCCAATGCCTGTGCAGGTGGTATGACAAGGATGCTCATAAACATCTTTTCCAAGCTCATCGCGCATGATACGCAGAAAGGTTGTTTCAGAACCAGGGAAAAAATTCTGGCGCACACAACTGCGAACATAAAAATATTTATCATCGGCTATTTGTTTCTGGTATTCTTTCCAGATAGCCTGCTTGCCTTCTATTATCATTTTCTGTTGTGTGTATTATTGTTGTGTGAATAGATATGCGAAAAATATTCATTGTCAATACCATTTCCGAAAACTAAACCTAATTCTTCGGCTTTCTGTTTTGAGAATTTTTCAATTTTTTCGAAACGGGCATTTCCTCCTGTTACTTCAAAAATTTTCCTTACCTCATCCATTGCTTCTTCAGGTATTTTCCTTAAGATGCCAGGGCCATCGCCTTTATAATTAGCACCAAGTCTTTCAAAATGCTCTTTCCAATATTTCTGTCGCCAATCCCAGACGGGGCCTTGTTCAGGATGTAAATTTGTACCGACACCTTCAAGATACAGGCAATAACCATAATCAAGTATCCACTGTCCAACTGTTCGCTTCACAGCTAGCTGCTGCCGTCCTTTTTCAGATTCAACGAAATAACCTTCTTCCTGTGATAATGCACGAAGAGCCATAATAACCAAGCCGGGTGCATTCCCACGAGGACATCTTGTCTTGCATGACATACATTCCCCACAATACCAGATGGTATCGCTTTTAAGCAAATCTTTTATTTCATCTTCATTCCGTGATTGTACAGTATCAACAATTTCCCTTGGGTCGTAGTTGTAAAAAGATGCAGCAGCACAAATTGCAGTACAGGTCCCGCAATTGATACAGGCTTTCACTCCTTCCTGAAACCTCACATCTTCAAGTAGTTTATCGTAAAGTTCACCCATTTTTTATATTCAACTTATATTGTATATAGAATTAGTCGGCAAATATAAATATATTTTATTAAAAGCAACAAATTTTATATAAAAAATAATTAACGGCATCAATATCATTATTATGGATAAAAATTGTTTTACTATGAATTTAGAATTTCGTATTTTTGAAAGAAAAAAATTAATAACTAAGGCATAAACATTTAAGCATAATCTTTGGTTAAAAACGGGGATGCTGAAAACCGCATAGAGTAGGCAAAACAAATTAAATAACACAATATGAATTTCTTTAAAATCAAAACAAGTTGGTCAAATGCAGAATTAATTCCTTTAAAACTCTGCATAGCCACAGTATACATTGTAATCGGAAGTGTTTTCCACAGCTTTTTTCGCCATTATTATATCCCTATTCTTATAGTGTTTGGGATAACCGTAATTTGGTCGGTTTATATGTGGATTATAAAAATGAGAAAAGGGAAACAAGTTTAATAAAAACATAAAGCACTGCTGTTGACTTGTTTCGTCATTAGATGAAATGGTTAATAGGTAGAGGCAATATTAAGCAAATGGAATCACTGAAGATGAATTCCCTTATAGCGCCCTGCGGTATGAACTGCGGTATTTGCATGGCTTATCTGAGAGAAAAAAATAAATGCCCTGGCTGCAGGGGTTCAGATAAAGGCAAACCCGTTACACGGCTGAGATGTAAAATAAAAAAATGTGATCAATTAAACTCGGAATTTTGTTTTGATTGTGAGGAATTCCCATGTAAAATGTTAAAGCATTTAGATAAAAGATACCGGATAAAATACAATATGAGTATGATTGAAAATAATATAAATATCAAGGGTTTTGGGGTTTTGGAATTTTTAAAAGCCGAAAAAATCAAATGGACATGCATAAAGTGCGGAGGGACAATTTGCGTTCATAAAGGAAAATGTTCTGCATGCGGAAATAATTATCAAGTATCAAATTATGCAAAAAGTGTTAATTCTTAAACTTTATTATGACCAAAGAACAATCATTAAAAGAACTATCCACAATACCCGGAGTAGGGAAATCAATATCAGTAGATCTTTGGAGTATCGGGATAAAGAAAATCTCAGATTTAGTCGGTCAGGATCCGGTAAAATTATATCAACTATCTAATAAGCATGCAGGCACAATCCAAGACAGATGCCTTTTATATGTTTTCCGCTGTGCTGTGTACTATGCCGAAACACCAAAAGCAAAACAAAATCCTGATAAATTGAAATGGTGGAACTGGAAAGATAAAAATTAACCAAAATCAACTACAAATCATAATTCATAGTTTTATTAGGCTTTAATGCATCGTGGATTTCGTCTGATCATTCTTCCTCTCTTTATTTTATTTCGAAATTTATGTTAATTAAAATGTAAAATACTTGACAAATCATTTTTATTTATTAATTTTGCCAAATGGTTAAACTAAATAATTAAACTAATTATTTAAAATGTCAATTCAAGATCAAACAACAGAAAAGAAAATACTCGATGCCGCAAAGACAGTGTTTCTTGAGAAGGGTTTTGACGGAGCTCGCATGCAGGAAATAGCCGATGAAGCTAAAATAAACAAGGCGCTGGTTCATTATTATTTCAGAAGTAAGGACAAACTATTTGATGCTATTTTCCAGGAAGCATTTCAGCAGTTTCTGCCTAAGATTGCAGAAATAATGATGACAGAAAAACCGCTTTTTGAAAAAATAGAATTCTTTATAGACACATACATTTTCATGCTGTTAAAAAACCCGCACCTGCCGGGTTTTGTCATGCATGAAATAAACAGAAATCCAGACAGAATTGTAAATATTATTAAAGGTTCCGGATTTAAACCGGAATATCTTGAAAAAGCTATACGCAAAGAAGTTAAAGCCGGGCTTATTATACCGATTGACCCTGTTCATTTAATTATAAATATTCTTGGAATGTGCCTTTTCCCTATCATTGGAAGGCCAATTATTAAGGGATTTGTGTTTAATGACAGCGATAAGGCTTACAATAAATTTTTATCCGAAAGGAAAAAAGAAGTTACCTCATTTGTTATTAACTCAATAAAGAAAAAATAATCATTATCATGAGAAAGTATATTTTATTGTTGCTGATATTGTTTTGCAAGATGTCTTTTTCGCAATCACCGGATACTTTGACGCTCGATATATGCCAGAAAAAAGCGCTTGCCAATTATCCTTTGATAAAACAAAAAGATCTGATAAATAAAACCAGTGAACTGAAGCTGTTTAATATTGCCAAAGCATATCTTCCGCAGTTAAACCTTAACGGGCAGGCTACATACCAGTCGGAAGTAACAGAATTGCCTTTTGCAATTCCTCATGTAACAATTCCGACACTTGATAAGGATCAGTATAAAGCAGCCTTTGATGTTACAGAAAACATATATGACGGCGGACTTTCTGCGAAACAAAAAAAACTTGAACAGGTTTCTCTTCAATCAAATTTGCAGGACCTCGAAACACAACTTTATCAATTAAAAGACAAAGTCAATATTATTTATTTCGGGATCATTGCCTTACAGGAAAGTAAAAAGCTACTGTTGGTGCAGAAAGAAGATGTGAAAAACAATCTTACTCAGGTCGAATCAGGTGTGAAGAACGGAGCGGTTATACAAAGTAATGCTGACGTACTGAAAGCTGAAATAATTAAAATTGACGAACAGGTGATTGAACTTGAATCGGGAATTACATCTGGTTTCAATATGCTTGGCGACTACCTGAACACCACCATTTCCGAAACTTCAATATTGAAATTGCCTGAAACCGTAATTCCCAAAACTGATTATGATATTGCACGACCCGAATTAAAAAGTTTTGACTTGCAACAGCAAACACTTGACGCTTCAAAATCATTGCTGAATTGCAGACTTATACCGAGAGTATCCGGTTTCGGTGAGCTTGGATATGGCAGGCCGGGGCTAAATATGCTGTCAAATGATTTTAGTTCTTTCTATATGGTGGGCGCAAAAATTACATGGACCTTATGGGACTGGAATGAAACAAAAAATGAAAAACAGTTGATCGATATACAAAGTCAGACAATAAACACACAGAAAGATTTATTTAATCAGGAAATAAAATTATTGCTTGAAAAGAACATATAGTATATTCAAAAATATCAGGATCTGCTGGTAAAGGATAAATAGATAATTGCTTTAAGGAAAAATATCACTTTGTCTTCTGAATCACAAATGATAAATGGTGCAATCACTGCCACTGAATATTTGACCGAGAAGAATGAAGAATTACAGGCAAAACTCAACCTGGAAACACATAAAATTGAATTAGTAAAAGCACAGATTGACTATCTAACCACAAAAGGAAAGTATTAACAGAAAATAATTTATATATGAAAAGATATCATAGTTTATTTATTGTAGCAATTACGCTGTTATCGGCATGTTCTGGGAATAATGGCAAATCGGATGCTTATGGCACTTTCGAATCTACCGAAGTAACAATATCTACAGAGACTGCTGGAAAGCTGATTTTTTTAAACACTGATGAGGGACAGGTATTAAAAAAAGACGATACCATAGCACTTGTAGATACAGTTCAGTTGTCATTAAGACGAGATGAAATTATTGCTCAAAAGAAATCTGCATCAACAAAGCTGGATAATATTACCGCACAAATTAAGGTAATTGAAGAGCAGAAAAAAACTTCGCAGGTTGATAAAGACAGGCTGGTAAAATTATTTAAAGATGGTGCGGCTACTCAACAGCAAATGGATGATATTAACGGGCTGCTTGCAGTATACGATAAACAGATCTCGTCTATTGAAACGCAAAATGCTCAGGTGTTAAACGAAGATGCTGCTTATGATAAGCAAATTGCACAGTTGAATGATCAGATTAAAAGATCACTTATTATAAATCCTGAAGATGGAACAGTACTCACAAAATATGCTGAATCAAACGAAGTGGTAACACTAGGAAAACCTCTGTATAAAATTGCTGATCTCAGTAATATCTACCTGCGTATTTATGTGAGCGGCTCTCAACTTCCACAAATAAAGCTGGGGCAGAAAGTAAAAGTGCTTGTTGACAAAAATGAAAAAGAGAACAAAGAATACGAAGGAATAATTACTTGGATTTCATCATCCTCTGAATTCACACCAAAGATCATACAGACAAAAGAAGAAAGGGTTAACCTTGTATATGCTGTAAAGGTCAAAGTGAAGAATGATGGAACAATGAAGATTGGAATGCCAGGTGAAGTTAGGTTTGAATAAAAAAATAAGGGTTAGGTAATGATATCAGTTGTTGTAGATAGCGCCGAAAAATCATATGGTAAAGTAAAAGCTTTGCAGGAAACTTCTTTCATCGTTTCGAAAGGAGAATTGTTTGGCATTATTGGTCCTGATGGCGCAGGCAAAACATCATTGTTCAGGATACTCACTACACTTTTAAAACCCGATAAAGGCAAAGCATCCGTTGAGGGTTTTGATGTTGTAAAAGATTATAAAAAGATACGCCGTATTGTTGGTTACATGCCAGGGAGGTTTTCTTTGTATCAGGATCTATCGGTGAAGGAAAATCTTGAGTTCTTTGCTACTATCTTCGGCACAACGATAGAACAAAACTATGATTTAATAAAAGATATATACAGCCAGATAGAGCCATTTAAAGATCGCTTAGCAGGAAAACTGTCAGGCGGAATGAAACAAAAACTTGCACTTTCATGTGCAATGATTCATAAACCAGATGTGCTGTTCCTTGATGAACCAACAACAGGTGTGGATGCTGTATCTAGAAAAGAATTCTGGGAAATGCTTTTAAGACTAAAGAAAGGCGGCATCACAATACTTGTTTCCACTCCTTATATGGACGAGGCTTCATTGTGCGATAGGGTTGCCCTAATACAGAATGGCAGAATACTAACCATTGACAAACCTGAAGAAATTAAGAGGTCTTTCAATAAAAAATTGTTTGCTGTAAAAGCAGGAAATATGTACCAGCTTTTAAAAGAGTTGCAGTCTTTCCATGAAACAGGAAGTGTATATCCTTTTGGTGAATATCTCCATTTCTCGCCTTTGCAAGATGATTACAAGAAAGAAGAATTGGATAAATATATTTTATCTAAAGGATTTAAAGATGTAATGATTTTCCCTGAAAATCCAGATATAGAAGATTGCTTTATGGAGCTTATGAATAGTAATGAGGAAAAATAAATGCCGGACACCCAGGAAAAAATAATAGAAGTCAAAAACCTTATAAAACGTTTCGGTCATTTTACCGCAAACGACAACCTGACCTTTGATGTTTACAAAGGTGAGATATTTGGTTTCCTTGGAGCAAATGGAGCTGGTAAAACAACTGCAATGAAGATACTTTGCGGGCTATCAAAACCAACATCAGGCGAGGTTACTGTTGCCGGATTTGATGTTTACAGACAAACTGAAGAAATTAAAAAGAATATTGGTTATATGAGTCAGCGGTTTTCGCTTTATGAAGACTTGACTCCCATAGAAAATATAAGATTTTATGCCGGTATTTACGGGCTTTCAAATAAGCAGATCAAAGAACGTTCAGAGATGCTGATAGAGAAACTCGGATTGGAAGAAGTTAAAAAAATATTATTAAAAGCCTTGCCTTTGGGATGGAAACAAAAGCTTGCATTCTCGGTTGCACTCATACATAGTCCGAAAATTATTTTCCTCGACGAGCCTACAAGCGGAGTAGACCCTATAACAAGAAGACAATTCTGGGAAATGATTTATGAAGCAGCGGGAACAGGCGTTACCGTCTTCATTACTACACATTATATGGATGAAGCAGAATATTGTGACCGTGTTTCCATAATGACTGAAGGTCGTATAGAAGCCCTTGATACGCCCGGTATGCTGAAAAAGAGGTTTGAAGCAACAACCATGAACGAAGTATTTTTAAAACTTGCAAGAAATAAAGAGGATTAATAATTATGAGATTAGCACAGAAATTAAAACCAGGTGTTAAAAAAAGAACATTGCTTTTTATTGCAGGATGCGCATGGAGCATTGCAGGAGGCATGCTAATCACAAGGGCATTGTTGGCGTTGATTGCAATTCAAAATTGGCTTCTTTTAGAAATTATTATTGGACTCATAGCAGGTAGCTGTTTCTATATATTTATGTTTACAAGGATTTCAAAGAAACATATAACACGTATTTCGCTTATCAAAGTTGATAATCCATGCTTCTTTTCTTTTTTTAATTTAAGAAGCTACATATTAATGACAATAATGATATCTGCCGGAATTACTTTAAGAAAAACAAATATCATAGATCCGGCATATTTATACACCTTTTATTTAGCAATGGGCATTCCTTTGTTACTTTCAGCATTCAGGTTTTTTAGAGCAGGAATAAAAAATGTAATTCAGGTATGAAAAGATTCATCGGTTTTGTAAAAAAAGAATTCTTTCACATATTCCGCGACTTCCGGACACTGATCGTCTTGTTCGGCATGCCTGTTATACAAGTGCTACTTTTTGGTTTTGCCATTAACACGGATATCAAGGATGCCAAAATTGCCATACTCGACAATTCGAAAGACGAGATGACGCGTAAGCTCTCGCAAAAGATTGTCTCGTCTGGTTACTTTATTTTAAGCGAAAACCTTTCCACCTCATCCGATATAGATAAGATATTCAAGGTGGGGAAAATAAAAGAGGTCATCATCTTTCAGGAAGATTTTGAAAAGAAATACAGGAAAGATGGCAAAGCTGCTGTTCAGATTATTGCCGATGCTTCTGACCCTAACAATGCTGAAATACTCGTCAACTACACTACCGCTATCATCAACGATTTTCAGCGAGAACAACTTGCTGAAAATAAAATGCCTTACCAGATCATTCCCGAAGTGCAGATGCGTTACAACCCTGATTTAAAGAGCGTGTTTATGTTTGTGCCTGGCATTATATCCATATTGCTGATGCTGGTCTGCGCAATGATGACATCCATTTCCATAGCCCGCGAAAAAGAACTTGGCACTATGGAAATACTTTTGGTGTCTCCACTGAAACCATTACAGATAATCATAGGCAAAGTAATTCCCTATGTCTTTTTATCCATTATTAATGCTGTTACTATCATACTCCTTGGCAAATGGGTGTTCGGTATGCCAATTACCGGCAGCTACCTGATGCTGATGTTTGTTACTATTGTTTTTATCATCATGGTTTTATCACTCGGTATTTTTATATCCACTATTGCCAACAGCCAGATGACTGCCATGATGATCTCCATGCTGGGATTGTTTCTACCTACTATACTGCTTTCAGGATTTATCTTTCCCATTGAAAACATGCCGTTGCCACTGCAGTTACTGACCAACATTGTACCTGCCAGATGGTTTATCATTATTCTTAAAACGATCATGTTAAAAGGATTGGGCTTTACCTATATCTGGAAAGAGCTTCTCATACTTACAGGAATGATCATGTTTGTATTAATGATTGCCATCAAAAAATTTAAGATTCGATTGGAATAGTATAAGAAATTAATGAGAACGATTTTATTCATATTACGGAAAGAGTTTTTGCAAATAAAGCGCAACAGGGCCATGCTGCCTATGATATTTGTGATGCCCTTTGTGCAGCTGCTTATACTGGTTCATGCCGCCTCTTTCGAGATGAAACATATAAAAATGCACATTATCGACAGGGACATGAGCACGGTTTCACGCGATATCATCAGCAAGTTCAGCGGCTCACCATTTTATGAAATAACCAATTTCTCTTATTCGGATAAAGCAGGAGAAGAAGACCTGCAAAGAAACAAAGCCGATATAATTATGGTCATCCCCCCGGATTTTGAAAAGAAATTAAAAACAGAGAACTCGCAAAAGGTACAATTGGTTATCAATGCCATTAATGCGGCATCTGCCGGACTTATCTATGCTTACACCAGTTCCATCATTCTTGATTATAATGCAGGGCTTATTACTGCATGGACCAATCTTCCTTCAAACGTTCAAACCTCTGCGATTACAACAACAGAATCATACTGGTTCAACCCGGAACTGAATTATAAAAACTATATGGTTCCCGGGATTCTTGTGCTGCTTATTACCATCATTGGGGTGATGCTTACAGGAATGAATGTTGTGAGGGAAAAGGAAATGGGAACAATAGAGCAGCTAAATATTACTCCTATAAAGAAATATCAGTTTATTATTGGCAAGCTTTTGCCTTTCTGGCTTATTGCACAATTTGAACTTGGCTTCGGGCTTACACTGGGCAAACTGCTTTTTAATATTCCTATGCTAGGAAACCTGGGAGTTGTATTTTTATTCTCATCTGTTTACCTGCTCGTGGTACTGGGAGCCGGACTTCTTATTTCCACTATCAACAATACTCAACAGCAGTCGATGTTTATAACGTTCTTTTTCATGATAGTGTTTATTATGATGAGCGGCTTGTTCACTCCTGTGGAAAGCATGCCTGTATGGGCACAGAGAATAAATATAGTGAACCCAGTGGCTTATTTCATACAGGCCATGCGAATGATATTAATGAAAGGTTCCAGTTTGCATGATATATTGCCTCAACTTTGCAGCATTTCCGTTTATGCTGTGGCTATGATGTCTTTTGCTATATGGCGGTATAGAAAAGTCACTTAGTAGTTAATTGTATCCTGTTCAATAAATTTCCTTTCCATACAGCCATCCTTCAATGACTTCATTTTCCTTATATTAATTCCCGCATCCATTTTCCTTTTCTGCCATTTAAGGGTCGTAATCTGTCGAATAAGGATCGTTGTATTGCATATAAGGATGCTTTACTGTCGAATAAGGATCGTTGTATAACATATAAGGATGCTTTACTGTCAAATAAGAATCGTTGTATAACATACAATGATGCTTATCTGTCAAATGACGAGTATGGAGTGCATCAATATTATATTGAAATTAGTTCAATGTACTGTTTTTCAACAGCACAGCTAAAACTTCCAGATAACGCGTACCATCAGTACTATTCCGCTTACAATTAATGCAATTCCAAGGATACGGTTTATGCGGAACTGGACACGGGGACGGAGGTAGCTTTTAATTTTATTCCCTACAAAGCTTTTTAACAGGTCGGTTCCGAAGGTGGTAATTAAAGTTCCCGAGAAGAAAATAATCACATAATCAATAAGTTTTCCTTCGGCGCGCGCCGCAACCCAACCCATAGCAGTCAGCCAGAAAAGAATGATAAAAGGGTTGGCGATATTCAGAAAAAATCCCTTAATGATATATATATATTGCCTTGTGGTGGCAGGGGGCGTTTTATATTTTGCACTTCTTCGCTTCAATATATCGGGCTTTTTAAGGTAAGTATAGGTGCCGTATATTATAAGGATAATGCCTCCCGTAAAGCCTATATAAAGCTTGTTGTTGGCCACGCTGGAATCGAAAGTAGAGAACCCTAGATAACAAACAACAATCAAAAAGAAATCGCAAATCAGGATGCCAAGCGCGGTATAAAATGCTGATTTAAACCCTCGTTCGATACCGGTTTGTATAATGGTGAAGAAAGCCGGTCCCAGCGTAACCGCCACCAGTAATCCTAATATTATTCCTTCAAAAAATACGCGAAACATGTATATTTATGTATTTGTTGCTCATTATTGTATAGCGCATATTTAGTGACTAAAGTGTGAAGTGCCTAGAGTGCCTAAAGTTGACACTAACTTTTAACTTTAAGTACTTTAGCTCACTTTAAGTACTTTTCAACCCTTTCCCAACTGATGTAAAAATTGCAAGTATTTCATTTGCTTCTGTAGTAATCAATTTTATTCTTTTAGTATCAACCCAATTTAAATCAGCTATTATCTCAATCCAGTATTTTGTTTCGCTTGCTTCACTTTCGCATATCTTTATCTTATTGATAAAATCTGCTTTACTCCTTGCACGGTTTGCCTCCCTATAATTTGCTCCAATGCTTGTCCCCGATTTCGTAATTTGATTTCTTATCACTTTACCTTCGGGTATCTCAGGTAATGAAGATGATAATTTAATAATATTAATAGCAAATGCTTTAGTTCTAGCCTCTAATTGTTTGCCAAATTCTTTATTATCCATAAATCAACTTTAAGTACTTCAAACTTTAGCTCACTTTAAGTACTTATCAATTGCGTTTTTTTAAATTCAGTCAAAAATTCTTCCCATTCGTTAATCTTTCCGTTTTTTAACACTCTTGGAAATTTATTCTGTGCACCTTCTTTTCCTTTAAGTTTCAGCCACTGGTAAAAGGCATCAGGAGGTAAAATTTCAACAAAAACGTCTTTTATGGCAGCAATACGTTCCACCCTGTAATCGTCGTTTAAAATTTTAAGGTTCTCATCTATTTTCTCTTTTACAATTTCAGGGTCTATCTTATTCTCTGTGCCTATATACCATTTATGCGCGAACATTGACCTGTGTTTGATACCGGTCACTGTAAATTCGCGAACCTCTATATTTAATTCATCTTCGAGCATTTCAATGGCGCGGTTCATGTTTTCCTGCGAAAGATGTTCTCCGCACAAACTAAGGAAATGTTTTGTCCTGCCGGTGATCACAATTTCACATAGTTCTTTTGAAGTGAATTTGATCATATCTCCGATTAAGTATCTCCATGCGCCGGCACATGATGAGATCAGCAATGCATATTCTTTGCCTTCCTCAACATCTTTTAACAGAACAGCTTTAGCCAACGGGCGTATATTGTCATTTTGATCGAAATTCTCATCGTTAAAAGGCACAAACTCATAAAAAAGTCCATTGTCTAATTCAAGACTCATTGACGTGGTATTCGGCCTGTTCTGATAAGCTATGAATCCTTCGGAAGCAAGGTATGTTTCAATAAACGTAATCGGATGACCAAGTAATTTCTCAAATCCTTTTTGATAAGGAGTGAACGAAACACCGCCATGCACATAAATAGAAAAATTTGGCCATATCTCATGGATGTTATTGAGGTTATATCGTTCAATAACCCTTTCAAGAAGGATCTGTATCCATGCCGGAACTCCGCAAATAATGCCAATATCCCAGTTCGGAGCATTTTTAATAATTTCTTCTAGTTTGGTGGGCCAGTCGCGCTCTTTTGAAATTCGTTTGCCTGGCTTATAAAAATGCTGAAACCAAAAAGGAATGTTTCCTGCTGTTATACCCGAAAGGTCTCCTTCATAATACGTTCCGTTATACTGAAGATGCGTACTTCCCCCAAGCATAAGTATGCCTTTTTCAAAGAATTCTGTAGGAAAGTCATATTGTGCAAGGGAAAAGATTTGGCGTATACTTGTCTTTTTAATGGCTTTCAGCATATCTCCTGTCACCGGAATATATTTGCTGGAAGCCTCAGATGTTCCCGAGCTTAAAGCAAAATATTTCACTTTTCCCGGCCAGCAAACAAAAGGTTCTCCGTTTAAAGCGCGATACCACCATTTTTTAAAAATAGAGTTGTAATCGAAAATAGGGACCTTTTCCTGGAATGCACTGACAACATCTTTTTCTTTAAGTATTTCCGAAAAACCATAGTGTTCGCCAAAGGCAGTAATACTCGCCTTACGCAACATTTTTTTCAGCGTTCGTTTTTGGGCTATATTAGATTTAGGTTTTAATGCATCAAAAGAAATCTTACTCCTCAGTTCAATAGCACTTTTGATGATGGATCCCAATATTGGCATTTCAATATTTGTTAGAAACAGCTTTAATTAGCAGATGGTAAAAGTATAAAAAAAATCGAATTTAACCGTGTAAGTAAATATCAATTTCTCCTGAAGTTATGATGAAAAATTTCTAGTCGCTTTATATGAATTATATTCATTTCTTGACTTTATTAATTTACAATAATTTAATACTTTTACCCGGTCAAGTATTCATTTAAAGAAATAATGAAGGTAATAGGTAAGATATTTAAAGTGATAGCAAAAATATTGCTGTACCTCGTGCTTGCAGTAGGGTTATTATTAGGCGGCCTAATTGCCTACAGCACATATACCGACTACAAGCCCACCCATAAGGAAAATTTAAAAATTTCCGGCAGGGGTATTTTTAATATGGCCTATGATAGCACCGTTTCAATAATTAGCTGGAATATGGGATATTGTGGTCTTGGCAAGAATATGGATTTCTTTTATGACGGAGGACACAGGGTACGGCCAACCAAAGAAGACTTCCAGAAATACCTTAATGGCGCATTGAATTTTCTGGCCAAATATGATACGGTGAATATGTTCCTGCTCCAGGAAGTTGATACTAATGCAAAGCGCACTTACTATACAAATGAAGCCGATCTGATAAGTGAGTTTTTACCGGCGTATTCTTATGCCTTTGCCAGGAATTATGATGTGCGTTTTGTCCCTTTGCCCTGGTATGAGCCGATGGGTAAAGTTGTTTCTGGTGTAATGACATTATCAAAAATAAAAATGCAGGAAGCTGTCCGTTATCCTTTTTATGCCAATTTCGACTGGCCTAAAGGTGTATTTATGCTTAAAAGATGCATGATATATACTAAGATTAAACTGCCGGGTGGGAAATATATGATCGTGCTTAACATTCATAGTTCGGCATTTGATGAGGCTGCAGATTTGCGCGAAGTAGAGGCTTCTGTAATTAAATCCGTTGCACTTGATGAATACGAAAGGGGAAATTATGTGGTAATTGGTGGCGACTGGAACCGCAACCCTCCACTGCTCGATTTGAAAAAGATGACAAATACAGAAGCAAAGCGCACTATTGACCCTCCGCTTGATAAGGATTTCCTTCCTCCGGGATGGATATGTGTTTACGATCCCACGCTGCCATCCAATAGGGATGTTGATCAGTCCTACGTAAAAGGGAAAACAAAAACAACGATTATCGATTTCTTTTACATTTCACCCAATTTGAAGGTTATTGAAAATAAAACCATTCCAACCGGATGGGAATTTTCCGACCATCAGCCTGTTTATCTTCGGGTTAAAATGAAACCTGCAATTCCTTTGTATACGGCTATTCCTAAAGCCGATAATAGTAAGAGTGAAAAGAAAAAACCCATTAAACATTAACAGCATTTACATTTAAAACAAGAAATTATCATAAGGGTAGCGGGATCTGTGAATCTCTTTAACCTGCGGATAAAGCAGTTCCTTAAATGCTTCGATGTTTAGTTTTTGAGTGGCGGAAATAAAAAGGCAGGGCATATTAATCTTGGCCATCCATGTTTTTTTCAATTCCTCCAGTGAAAGGTTTTCTTTAACAGCAGGTGTCAGATCGAAAGGATCTTTTTCGATGAACCTGTATGCATCGATCTTGTTAAATATGATGATGGTTGGTTTGCCGGCGGCTTTAATTTCCTGCAATGTTTGTTTCACCACGTCCAGTTGTTCTTCAAAATTGGGATGAGAAATATCCACGATATGTAAAAGAATATCTGCTTCGCGGATTTCATCAAGTGTGGATTTAAATGATTCCACAAGTCCTACAGGAAGTTTACGTATAAATCCAACTGTATCTGAGAGCAAGAAAGGGAGATTTCCTATCACAACTTTTCTCACAGTAGTATCGAGAGTGGCAAATAATTTATTTTCAGCAAATACTGTCGACTTGCTGATCAAATTCATGATAGTGGATTTGCCGACATTGGTATAACCTACTAATGCTACTCTTACCAATCCTTCGCGGTTACCCCGCTGGGTAGCCATCTGCTTATCAATAGTCTTGAGTTTTTCTTTCAGCAAAGAAATCCTGTCACGGATAACACGACGGTCTGTTTCAATTTCCTTTTCACCTGGCCCTCTTAGTCCAATGCCTCCGCGTTGCTTGGAAAGGTGTGTCCACATGCGTGTAAGACGGGGGAGTAGATATTCGTATTGTGCCAGTTCAACCTGTGTTTTAGCATAAGCAGTCTTGGCTCGTTTTGCAAAGATGTAGAGGATAAGATTATTCCTGTCAAGTATTTTGCATTCCAGTTCGTTTTCAATATTGCGAATTTGCGAAGGGCTTAATTCATCATCAAAAACAGCAACATCAATTTCTTTTTCTTTAATGTAAGTCTTGATTTCAAATAGCTTCCCGCTACCGACAAACGTTTTTGGGTCGGGATACTGAAGTCGTTGAATAAATCGTTTTCCGGGGACGGCGCCTGCTGTATCAATAAGAAAAGAAAGTTCATCAAGGTATTCCTTTACCCGCTCCTCGTCTTGTTTTGGCGTAATTAAACCAATAAGGACTGCCTTTTCAGGAATTATTTCGGTATGGATGGGTTCGGACATTAAGGCAAAAAATTAGATAGAAAATTGGAAAGAGAAAATGTCAAATTGAAATCATAAATAAACGATCAATGTTTGTTGCCTGATGTAACAAAGTAAAGTGCTGCGGTGGCAATAACACCATAAGTGGCTAATTCGGCTGATATACCGGAAGAGAAAAGAATAATTATTTCATAAAGTGAGGCAAAGAAAAGCATTAACCCTGAAAACACAGTTATACCCGGCTTGCTCATAAATCCTCCTATAAATAATAGAGACCCGAAGAGTATAAATGCTAACGCCAAATAAAAATGAATGCTCTTGAAATCAAAGATTTTTAACGTGTGAAGGAAAACCACATAAACAAAAAAAGCAAGTGCAAGCCTCATAAGCCAGGTCGCAAACTGTGCCAATCCTTTAGCCGGTTTCATAGTATTACTTAAAAAGATTTGAATCCAATCATTTCTCGTACTTCGCTGACTGTTTTCGAAGCGCTAGCGCGAGCCTTTTCGGTACCTATCTTAACAACGTTTTTCAAATAATTATTATCCGACATCAGGGCTTTTATTTTTTCCCTGAAGGGTTCGGTGAATATCACAGCATCTTCAGCTAGCTGTTTTTTCATATCGCCGTATCTTATCTGGCAATTATCGTAAAGTTCATTAAAGTGATTGTATGTTTCAGTTGAAGAAAGAAGTTTCATTATGTTGAATAAGTTTTCGACTGCTAACGACTTCTTCTGATTGAGCTGTGTAGGGCCTGTATCTGTTACAGCACGCATAACTTTTTTTCTAATTACATCGGGTTCGTCATTAAGGAAAATTGCGCTGTTCTCGTTATCCGACTTGCTCATCTTGGCACTTCCATCGAGCCCGGGAATTTTCACAAGTTCTTCACCGAAATTAAAAGCATATGGTTCGGGAAAATAATCCGCTTTATACATCCTGTTAAATCGGTTGGCAAATGTCCTCATCATTTCCAGGTGTTGTTCCTGGTCTTTGCCCACAGGTACTTTTGTGCCTTTATGTAGCAGAACATCGGCAGCCATGAGTACCGGATAGGTAAGTAAGCCGGCATTTACATTATCGGGTTGTGTCCTTACTTTTTCTTTGAAAGAGGTGCATCGTTCCAGTTCGCCCATATAGGCATTCATATTGAGCAGGAGATAAAGCTCATTGGTTTCGGGTACATCGCTCTGGATGTATAGCGTAGACACTTCAGGATCAAGACCACATGCAAGGTATTCTACAAGCACTTGTCTGACATTGTTATGAAGATCCTTTGGGGCAGGATGAGTGGTTAATGAATGATAATCGGCAATAAAGAAAAAACAATGATGCTCATGTTGCATCTTGATAAAGTTCTTTAATGCCCCAAAGTAATTTCCAAGGTGTAAATTACCTGTTGAACGTATTCCGCTTACTACTGTTTCCATGCGGCGAAATTACAAAAAAGAATGAAATGGTTGATTAATTAAGAAAGCTGATCAAACAGTTTTATTATCCGCATTATCTGCGATTTCTTTCGGCTGGAGTTCTTCTGTGTTTTTTGATGAAGTGTTGTAAAACTTTCTCTGGAAAATAATCAGAGATAAAACACCAACCGTAATACTGGAATCGGATAGGTTGAAGACCGGACGGAAAAATTCAAAATCTTCCCCTTTCCAGAATGGGACCCATTGAGGGAAATGACCATGAATAATTGGAAAGTAAAGCATATCAACAACTCTGCCATGAAGAAAACCGGCATAGCCTCCGCCTTTAGGGAAGATGTTCGCCACCTGGAACATGCTGTCGTTAAAAATCAACCCGTAAAAGGCGCTGTCAATAATATTTCCAACTGCTCCGGCGAATATCAAAGAAAAACATATTACCAAACCGAAAGGTGTTTCTTTCTTTTGAGTAAGCTTGTATAAATACCATCCCAGAACAACTGAAGCAAGAATGCGGAAAACTGTAAGGAACAATTTCCCATAATTACCTGCAAATTCCATCCCGAAAGCCATCCCATTGTTTTCCGTAAAATGAATGATGAACCAGTTATCGAATACATGATGCTCCATCCCGAGCATCATTGTTGTTTTAACCCAAATCTTAATGATCTGGTCAAAAAGGAGTACCAGGAAAATTATCAGAACGGATTTTTTCAGCATAGCAAAAGGCGTAAAACAGAATTAACTTCTCTGCTTTTGGATCATTAGTTTTGCTTCAATGCTCATGGTGGCATGAGGCACTACTTTGAGTCGTTCTTTAGGAATAAGTTTGCCTGTAACACGGCATATACCATAGGTCTTATTGTCGATACGTAACAATGCGCTTTCAAGATCACGGATGAATTTCTGCTGCCTTAATGCAAGCGCGCTATTTTCTTCCTTTGAAAGCACATTCGAACCTTCTTCTAATACTTTAAATGTAGGCGAAGTATCGTTGGTATCATGATCGTTCTTAGTTGTATATGCCTCGGTAAGCAATACCAAATCTCTTTTAGCCTCTTCGAGTTTTTTTAAGATAATATCTTTGAACTCCTGAAGTTCTTTGTCGGAATATCTTATTTTATCAGAAGTATTACTAGTGTTTGCTACCACTTCTACTTTCTTCACGGTTTCTTTTTTCTCCACTTTTATAACTTCCTTTTTGATTTCGGGTTTCACTTTAGCAACTATCTTGACTTCTTTCTTTACGGGTTTTATAGTTTCTTTTTTTGCCACTACTTTTTTAACCTCTTTCTTAATAACTTTAGGAGCGGCTTTCTTTACCACTTTAGGGGCAACCTTCTTCACCACTTTTGTAGGGGCTTTCTTTACCACTTTAGCAACAGCTTTTTTAACAAGCTTAGGGGCAGTTTTCTTTGCTGCCACTTTTTTAACTACTTTCTTTACTACTGCTTTCTTAGTTGCTGGTTTTACAACTTTCTTAGCAACTTTAGGAGCAGCTTTCTTAACAGCTTTAGATGTGACTTTCTTAACTGTTTTTTTAGCTTCTTTCTTAGGAGCAGCGACTTTCTTAACTGCTTTTTTTATTTCTTTTTTAGCAACTTTATTCTTTTTCTTGTCTTTTGCTGCTTTTTTCTTTTTTCCCATTTTATTGCTTTTTAAAATTTTTGATTACACTTTGCTGATAAGCATCCTTGTGTTGATATCGTCAATTAACTCGATTCCGATGGAATCGGGAGAATCGATTTTATCAACTAAATTTAAGGATACGGCTAAAGTTTCAGTACAAATATATAATTTATTATTATTAATTGATGAATTTATTTTATTATGCTTTTCGATTTGTAAATTTATTTTGTCGGTAACATCAAAATTACTGTCCTTGCGGATGTTTTGTATCCTGTTTATCAGTTCGCGGGCAATACCTTCTTCCCGAAGTTGCTCGGTAATTGTAATATCAAGGGCAACAGTAAGGCTGCCAATATTGGTAACCAGCCAACCGGGTATATCTTCCGAAAGTATCTCCACATCGGCTAAAGATATTTCTATTTTTTCGCCTGCAACTTCAAGGTTAAAAGTTCCGTCCTTTTCAATCTTGCTTATATCTGTCTGCGAAAATTCGGTAATAGCAGTGGCGGTTTGCTTCATCAGCTTGCCACACTTAGGGCCGAGGGTTTTAAAATTAGGCTTTATCTTTTTAACAAGTATGCCCGAAGCATCAGTAATGAATTCCAGTTCCTTAACATTTACTTCAGAAAGAATAAGGCTCTTAACTGCCTCTACCTGATGCTGCAAATGCGAATCCAGTGCCGGAACCATTATCTTGCTTAAAGGCTGACGGACACGGATATTTACTTTCTTGCGCAACGACAAAACCATCGAAGATATTTTCTGTGCAATCAGCATTCTTTCTTCAAGATCTTTATCAATAAGCGATTCGTCGGCAAGAGGGAAATAAGTTAAATGTACCGATTCGTATTTATGCCTGCCAGTTACATTGTTCAGATCGGTGAACAACCTTTCAGCAAAGAAAGGAGCTATAGGTGATGAAAGCTGTGCAAGCGCTTCTAGACATTTGTACAATGTCTGGTAAGCGGATATTTTATCATGTGTGTATTCGCCTTTCCAGAATCTTCTGCGGCAAAGTCGAACATACCAGTTGCTCAAATGCTCATCAACGAATTCAGAGATTGCCCTTCCTGCTTTTGTAGGTTCATAATCGGCATAGCATTCATCAACATATTTGATGAGTGAATTGAGTTGTGATAATATCCACCTGTCAATTTCAGGACGTTCATCATTATTTATATCCGGTTCTGCATAGCAGAAACCATCAATGTTTGCATAGATAGCAAAGAAAGCATACGTATTATACAGCGTGCCGAAGAACTTCCTCTGCGCTTCTATAATGCCTTCATTATCGAATTTCAAGTTATCCCAGGGCTGCGAATTGGTTATCATGTACCAGCGTGTAGCATCGGGGCCATATTTTTCAATGGTCTCAAAAGGATCGACGCCATTACCAAGCCGCTTCGACATTTTATTCCCTGCTTTGTCAAGTACAAGTCCATTGGAAACACAGGTCTTATATGCTACCGAATCGAACAGCATAGTTGCTATGGCATGTAATGTAAAGAACCATCCTCTTGTCTGGTCAACACCTTCGGCAATAAAATCTGCAGGAAAATATTCCTTCAGGTTATCTTTATTCTCAAAAGGATAATGGAACTGTGCATAAGGCATAGCGCCAGAATCGAACCAAACATCTATAAGATCGGGTTCACGCAGCATTTTCTTTCCTGTAGATGAAACAAGAACGATATCATCAACATAAGGACGGTGAATATCAAATGTCAGGTAGTTCTGTGCAGAATTATCTTTAGCTACAAAATCTTTCAGAGGGCTTTCTTTCATGAAGCCTGCCTTAATGGATTTCTCAATTTCTTTCTTCAGTTCTTCAACCGAACCTATGGAAATTAATTCAGTCTTGTCTTCCGAAGTCCATATTGGTAAAGGCACTCCCCAGAACCGTGAACGTGAAAGATTCCAGTCGACTAGGTTTTCAAGCCAGTTACCGAAACGTCCTGAACCTGTTGCTTCCGGCTTCCAGTTGATGGTCTTGTTCAGTTCCAGCATTCTTTCTTTGAATGCGGTGGTTTTAATGAACCATGAATCGAGCGGATAATATAGTATGGGTTTATCAGTTCTCCAACAATGTGGATAGGAGTGTTCGTATTTTTCGGTCTTGAAACATTTGTTTTCCTTTTTCAGCTTTACAACAATATCAATATCTACATTGTTATCTGTAGCAGCATTGAACTTAGGGTCATATTCCGACTTCACAAAGCGTCCTGCAAATTCACCCATAGTTTCAACAAAGCGTCCCTGCTTATCCACCAGCGTAAGAGCGCCTATGTTGTAAAGCCTGTTCATGCGGAAGTCGTCAGCGCCAAAACTGGGTGCTATATGTACGATGCCTGTGCCATCTTCAGTAGTAACAAAATCACCTATCACCACGCGGAAAGGATCGCCTTCTTCAGGCTGCACATAAGGCAGAAGCTGTTCAAAGCGCACTCCTTCTAATTCAGCGCCTTTGTATTCGGCAATAACTTTATATGGAATATTCTTTTGTCCGGCCTGATAATCTTCTAATTTCAGTTCTGCATTCTTTTCCGGAAAATGAGTAGCGAAAAGGTCTTTTGCAAGAATAACTGTTATAGGCAAGTTAGTATATGCATTATAAGTCTTAACAACAAGGTAGTTTATTTTTGCTCCAACCGCCAATGCAGTATTTGAAGGTAATGTCCACGGTGTAGTAGTCCATGCCAGAAAGAATAGGTCGCCATGAATATCATTCTTAAAAAGCATTTCTGACTTATCATTGCGAACCACTTTAAACTGTGCAACAGCAGTAGTATCTTTTACATTCTTATAACAGCCGGGCAGGTTCAGTTCGTGAGAACTTAATCCTGTTCCTGCTGCCGGAGAATATGGCTGTATGGAATATCCTTTGTAAAGCAGTCCCTTTTTATAAAGCTCGCTCAGCAGGTACCATACTGATTCAATATACTTATTATCAAAAGTAATGTACGGATCATTAAGGTCAACCCAGTAGCCCATCTGGCGGGTTATTTCGTCCCACTGGTCCTTGTATTTCATCACCTCTTTGCGGCAGGCTTTATTGTAATCTATGACCGAAATGGTCTTTCCTATATCTTCTTTTGTAATGCCTAATGTCTTCTCAACAGCTATTTCAATAGGCAAACCGTGGGTATCCCATCCGCCTTTACGTTTTACCTGGAACCCTTTTAATGTTTTATAACGGCAGAAAATATCTTTAATAGCGCGCGCCATCACATGATGTATGCCGGGCATGCCATTGGCAGAAGGAGGACCTTCGTAAAAAACAAATTGTGGTTTCCCTTCGCGGGTCTCCACGCTCTTT
>JBEKEO010000018.1:0-28716 GCA_050013795.1 Bacteroidales bacterium | reverse complement strand
TTTTCTGTTTACCAGATCATTTCATGGTTACTCCTGTTATATGCATCATTCCTTATTATAGTGGGTGTTATTCTAATGAAAACCAAAGGCAAAGCCGATACCAGTCGCGAAGACAATTCTTTGTATGCCTTTGAAAGAACTACGGAGCTGATAGAAACAGGACTTTATAAATATATACGGCATCCTTTATACGGCTCTTTAGTGTTCCTTACCTGGGGAATATATTTTAAGAATGTTGCCTCCGTTCAACTTTTAATTGTTTCTGTTTTAGCTACCATTTTTCTGTTTGCCACGGCAATGATAGAAGAAAAGGAAAACATAAAATTCTTTGGCGAGAAGTACAGAGATTATATGAAAAGAAGCAAAATGTTTGTTCCTTACATTTTATAAAAGCCCTTTAACAAGGTTTTGCAGACGTTGCGCATTTTATTAGACAGTCTCTTATTAATATATGTGCCTTTATTGATATCGGACCAGTCTTTATCAATGCCGGGCAGTCCTTGATCTTTCCTTAAACAATCTTTGTCAATCTAGTAATAATCTTATATGTTCTAGTGTCTGCCTTTTTTAAGCGGAGTATATATTTTAGAAGTGAAAACGGAATTGTGGTGAAGAAATTTACTAAAGAAAAATTCAGTAGGCATTGAGCAGTTTGTAGTCAGGAATAATAATAGAATTAAAGAATGAAGTAACCGAATACCTGGCTTATTACTTATAGCTAAGGACAATTTACAATTTCCTTTTTACTTCAACTTCTTCGTAACCCTCAATAATATCGCCTACTTTGATATCGTTGAAATTGCTGATATTCAACCCGCACTCATAACCTGCGCTTACTTCTTTCGCATCGTCTTTGAAACGCTTTAGCGAGCCAAGTTCACCTGAGTACACAACAATGCCATCGCGAATAAGGCGTACCTTTGTGTTCCTGGTTACTTTTCCGTCGAGCACCATACATCCTGCCACGCTTCCAACTTTGGTAATTTTGAATACCTCGCGTATTTCAATGTTGCAAACAATCTTTTCTTCAATTTCCGGAGCAAGCATGCCTTCGATAGCCGACTTCAGTTCATTGATTGCATTATAAATGATAGAATACAACCTTATGTCTATCTGCTCTTGTTCTGCTAATTTACGGGCGCTCACTGAAGGACGCACCTGAAACCCAATAATAATAGCATTGGATGCTGATGCAAGCAAAACATCCGATTCGGTTATCTGTCCTACAGATTTATGAATTACATTAACAAGAACCTGCTCGGTTGATTGTTTCAGCAAAGCATCGGTTAATGCTTCTATAGAGCCATCTACGTCACCCTTGATAATAAGGTTAAGCTCTTTGAAATCGCCAATAGCAATCCTGCGCCCGATTTCATCCAGTGTAATATGTTTCTGCGTGCGTAAGCCCTGTTCGCGTTGTAGTTGTAAACGCTTGGTAGCAATGTTCTTCACTTCATGCTCGTTGTCCATCACATTGAACTTATCGCCAGCCTGAGGAGCGCCGTTTAATCCAAGAAGCAATGCTGGCGTTGATGGGCCAGCTTCTTTAATAGGCTGACTGCGTTCGTTAAACATGGCTTTTACCCTTCCGTAAGTGCATCCTGCAAGAACCATATCCCCTATTTTAAGCGTTCCATTCTGAACTAAAACGGTTGCAACATAACCACGCCCTTTATCAAGTGAAGATTCTATAACAGCTCCAATTGCGTTTTTCGCAGCGTTAGCTTTCAGGTCAAGAAGTTCGGCTTCAAGTAAAACTTTTTCAAGTAATAAGTCAACATTATCACCTTTTTTAGCAGAGATCTCTTGCGACTGAAATTTTCCACCCCAGTCTTCAACAAGGAAGTTAAGGTTAGCTAGCTGTTCTTTTATCTTTTCAGGATTCGAATTAGGTTTATCTATCTTATTTATAGCGAATATAATTGGGACGCCTGCAGCAGTAGCATGATTGATGGCTTCGATGGTTTGAGGCATAACGCTGTCGTCGGCGGCAACAACCACAATTACAATATCAGTAACTGAAGCACCACGCGCCCTCATTGCTGTAAATGCTTCATGTCCGGGAGTGTCAAGGAAAGTGATCTTTTTCCCATTTTCCAATGTAACCTCGTATGCGCCTATATGCTGTGTTATTCCTCCTGCTTCTCCTGCAATAACATTAGCTTTCCTTATATAGTCAAGCAAAGATGTCTTGCCGTGGTCAACATGCCCCATCACCGTAACAATAGGGTGCCGCCAGGAAAGATTGGCAGGATCATCATCATTTTCCTTAATTGCTTCCTGGACATCAACACTGACAAATTCAACCTTATATCCGAATTCTTCAGCAATAATGCTGAGTGTTTCAGCATCCATCCGCTGATTAATGGAAACAAACAGTCCAAGGTTCATACAGGTAGAAATGATCTGTGTTACCGATACATTCATCATGGTTGCCAGTTCATTTGCGGTAACAAATTCGGTAACCTTGATAATTTTCTTTTCTTCTTCCTGACGGTCAATTTCTTCCTGTATCTGCTGGCTCGCCATTTCACGTTTTTGCCTGCGGTATTTGGAAGCTTTTGACTTGCCGGTGCCGCTAAGGCGGGCAAGTGTTTCTTTTATTTGTTTCTGGATATCTTCTTCGGAAACCTCAGGTTTAATACGTTCTTTTTTGAAATGTTTTTTCTCTTTGAATTTTGGTCTTTCATGCGTTACTTCCTGAACAGCATCAACTTTAAATTCTTTTTTAATACGTTTTCTTTTCTTTTTCTTTCCTCTCGCATCGTCTCCTGAAGTGGCAACGGGTTTCTTGCTTGGTTCCTTGATGACCGGCAGTTCCATTTTTCCAAGGATAGTAGGACCACCCAGTTTTTCAAATTCTGTAGGAAGGAAATTATCGGGCAATTCTGTTTTTTCCTCTGTTGCAACTGGAGTTTTTTCTATCACTTCAGGTTCTTCAGAAACTTCAGGTGCTTTACCTTTTTTAACTACCTTTTTCTTTTCCGATAATTTTGCGTTTCTCTCTTCATCCTTTTCTGCTTTGGTTTTCTTAGCAGGTTTCGTCTTCGTGTTCATCGAATCAAGGTCAATCTTACCCACAACTTTGATCTTTGAACCTTTTTCATCTTTGGAAGTTTTTTCTTCTTCTGCCTTTTTAGTCTTCTTTTCAGCTACCGTTTCCTTCTTCTTTTCCTGAACTTCTTCAACGGTTTTTTCTTTTTTAGAAGTCTTCTTTTCTTTTTCTTCTTTCCCCTTTTTCGACTTATCAGTTTCAGATGTTTCTTTTTTCTTAAGCGATTTTTTTTCTTCCGCAGCCTTTGTTTTAGGAGATAGTTTATCGGGGTCTATTTTTCCCAAAACCTTTGGCGATTTAATTTCTATCTTTTCGGTTTCTCCTTTATATATTTCTTTCTTTCCCTTACCAATTTTCGAATCCTTGATCAGGAGTTCCTCTGCTTCACTTTCTTTTTCGGTTTCCTTTTTTAAGGGTTTGGTATCATCAATAGTGAGGGTTTCTTTTTTTGTAAAAGTAAGCGCAGAGCGACGGGATTCTTCCTTGACATTTTTTTCTGTGGAAAATTCTTTTACCAGCATGTCATACATCTCAGAAGTAATCTTTGCATTAAGACTAACTTCGATCTTATATCCTTTCTTGGAAAGGAAATCAACTATCGTCTGCAAGCCAATATTAAATTCTTTTGCTACTTTACTAAGTCGTAATACTTGTGGTACGTCTGTCATACTTGTTTTTTCTGTTTCTTCAACTCTATACGTTACAGGAATTATGATGTAAAATTATACTTTTTATTCGAATTCTGATTTAAGTATCCTGATCACTTCTTTTATTGTTTCCTCTTCAAGGTCGGTTCTCTGAACCAGTTCATCAATACTTAATTCAAGAACGCTTTTAGCGGTATCGCAGCCAATAGTCTTAAATTCTTCAATGATCCAGGAATCTATTTCATCGCTGAATTCCATCAGGTCGACATCTTCAACATCTTCTTCTGTGTCGCGGTAAACATCTATTTCATAACCGGTAAGTTTTCCTGCAAGCTTTATATTGAAACCGCCTTTGCCTATGGCAAGAGATACCTGGTCGGGTTTTAAATATACTTCAGCATGCTTGGTGTCATCATGTATCACAATAGAAGAAATCTTCGCCGGACTTAATGAACGCTGAATATACAGAGTAGGGTTACTGGTGAAGTTGATCACATCGATATTCTCATTTTTCAGTTCCCTTACTATCCCATGAATACGCGAACCTTTCATACCTACGCATGCCCCTACAGGATCGATGCGGTCATCATACGATTCCACCGCTACCTTTGCCCTTTCGCCGGGTACACGCACTATGTTCTTAATGGTAATCAACCCGTCGAACACTTCAGGCACTTCCGATTCAAACAATCTTTCCAGGAAAACAGGAGAGGTACGCGACAATATGATTACAGGCGTATTGTTTTTCATATCGACTTTCGAAACAACTGCGCGCATTGAATCCCCCTTCCTGTAAAAATCGGAAGGTATCTGTTCCGATTTCGGTAGAATAAGCTCTATGCCCTCGTCGTCAAGCACTAGCATTTCTTTTTTCCAAACCTGATATACTTCGCCGGTAACAATTTCACCGATTCTTTCTTTATACTTTTTGTAAACATTATCTTTTTCAAGGTCAAGGATCTTTGAAGCAAGGTTTTGCCTGATAGACAATATTTCCCTGCGCCCGAAATTCTCCATTTTAAATTCTTCCGAAACATCCTCGCCTATTTCAAAGTCGGGTTCAATCTTTATAGCTTGTGAATAGGCTATTTGCTGGTTATCATCTTCAACAGCATTATCGTCAACAATAGTACGGTTACGCCATATTTCAAGGTCTCCTTTGTCGACATTTACAATGATATCAAAGTTATCGCATGAGCCGAATTTTTTTGTTAACATGTTCCTGAATACCTCTTCAAGGATACGCATCATAGTACCGCGGTCGATGTTTTTAAATTCCTTGAATTCGGAGAATGATTCAACTAAATTGATATGTTCCATTTTATATTAAAATTAAAAATTAATAACTATTCTTGTTTCTTTTACTTCACTCAAAGCAAAAGCTATATTTACTTTTTTTATTTCTTTCTTTTTTCCTTTAATGGTTTCCGTAAATTCAAAGCCATCTGCCGAAACTGCAGCAAGCATCCCCACCATTACCGTTCCATTCTTCAACACCACTTTAATCTGTTTACCTATATTCTTTTTAAACTGCCTTTCAAGTTTTAATGGTGAATCAAGCCCTGCCGAAGAAACATCCAGTTCAAAATCTTCCTTATTCCTGTTGAGCTGAGCTTCAATAAAGCGACTCAGCTGGGCGCAATCGGCTATGGAAACATTGCTGTCGGCATCCATAAACACAGCTATCTTATTTCCGGGCCTTACCTTTACCGAAACAACAAATTTATCGGTACCTGCAATATGCTGTTCAGTGAGTTTTATTATCTGTTCTTCTGTTATCACTGCCTGAATTTTTAGCTAAAGAAAGAGGGGACTTTTTGTCCCCTCTTTACACTTCCGCCATATTTTCGTGAGGCAAATGTACTAATATTTTAATACAACAAACAAATTTTGGTAAAAATATTATTTTGAATATTTGTTGTTTAATATGCAAATCATTAATTTTTATAGAAATAGCTAATGGCAAAAGAATAAAATCTCTTGTAATCAATATAATTTATTTCTTTTTCAAGGCAACCCAATGAGCATTTAATATGTCTTTATATTATAAGTGTAATTACATTTAATGAAAAACAGAATAAATCTCCTTTTTGGAAAAATTACTTTGCTCAGATAAAGATGCGTGTTGGTTAAGCGGAAAGCCTCGGTTACATGCCGGGGTTTTTTTTATTTGCCGGTGTTAAGTAAATATAAAATATGTAATTTTGCACCTTGAATTTAAATAAAGGATAAAATTATGGCTAAAACAAAAATTGGTATCAACGGGTTTGGAAGGATTGGAAGGATTACCTACCGCCAGATAATGAAGTACGACGACTTAGAAGTGGTTGCAATAAACGATTTAACTGACAGCAAAACACTTGCTCACCTGCTTAAATACGACTCTGTTCACGGGCGTTTTCCCGGCGAGGTTTCCTCGGAAGAAGGATTCCTTATTGTTAACGGAAAGAAGATAAAGATATTTGCAGAAAAAGATCCTGCAAATCTTCCGTGGAAAGACCTTGGAGTTACCACCGTTATTGAATCAACCGGAGTTTTTCGCAACAGGGAAAAACTTACCAAGCATCTTACTGCAGGGGCTAACAAGGTGGTACTTTCGGTTCCTGCCGACGATAAGAATGATGTGGATATTACCGTTGTTTTGGGCGTTAACGACGATAAGATAAAACCTGAACACAAGCTTATTTCGAATGCTTCCTGCACCACCAATTGCCTTGCTCCTATAGTGAAAGTACTGCACGAGAACTTTGGCATTGTTCGCGGATTGATGAATACCATTCACTCATATACCAACGACCAGGTGATACTCGATTTTCCGCATAAGGACCTTCGCAGGGCGAGGGCTGCCGCTATGTCTATTATTCCTACAAAGACCGGCGCCGCTAAAGCTGTTGGCTTGGTAATGCCTGAACTGGATAAGAAGCTGGATGGTTTTTCCATGCGCGTTCCTACTCCCGATGGCTCGGTAGTTGATCTGACCTGCGAACTTGCAAAGAAAGTAACCAAGGAAGAAATCAATGAGGCGATGAAGAAAGCTGCCAATGGCGCAATGAAGGGAATACTGGAATATTGTACCGACCCCATTGTAAGCACCGATATTATAGGCAATCCTCATTCATCGGTTTTCGATGCACAGCTTACACAGGTTCTCGACGGGAATTTTATTAAAGTGGTTTCCTGGTACGATAACGAATTGGGTTATTCCACAAGGCTGGTTGACCTGGTAAGGAAGATTTCGTAAGATATAGTTATTGAATTAAGAAGGGCTTCGTAAATCGAGGCCTTTTTTGTTTTCTCAAATTCCAATATCGAACACCAAACTCCACTGCCTTGCCGGTAGGCAAATGTAAGCAATATTATTTCTCTTGCAAAAGGATTTTACACTGTTGTGCGAGCGGCATTTTCTATTGCGCACACCATATCCGCACATGCGCATGTTGCATCCGCAGTTGCGCACGCCTCATCCGCACATGCGCACGTCTCATCCGCAGTTGCGCACGCGGCATTTTCTGTTGCGCACGCGGCATTTTCTATTGCGCACGCGGCAAAATCTATCCCCGAAATGGCTAAAACTTATGCAATGTTAATATTTACAGTTGTGCTGTAATCAGGGAGTTACTCCGAATCATCATTATCAACCTGGAAACGGAAACCAAGGCGTTTGCCTGTTTTCAGGTTAAGGTTCATTGAGTTTTCGAGCATTTCAGAAACACTAACCACTTTTATACTGTCGTAAATAGGTGTCAGCAGATCGAAATCAACGCAGTAGGAAATAGCCGTTTCGAGTATTTTTTTCAGGGCGTTACGGTCTATCTTGGCTTTGGCAAAGTTGTTATACATTAACCCAATCTGCCTTTTGCCTTCAACAAAGTAATGATACTCACGATTGATGAAGATACGTGCAACCAGATAACCTAAGTCGTTCACGCGATTGTATTTCAGCGAATCGGCAAGGAAATTATACATATTGATAATGCCGCAGTAGGAACGGGTAATATCCTGTTTGATGTAGGAAAGGTTCATGATATCGTGTTCGCGCGGGAATTCGAAAACATTGGTATGCATGGTCAAAACCAGCATATCGCCGCCGAACTTAAGGCTGGATTCAAATTCTCCTTTATCCGTATAGTTGAACTGAATGCGCCCTTCGCTCTTGGTGACTTTTTTCTTCAGCGTTTCGATCATGTCCTTCGCAATGCTTTTCAGATCCTGGAAGGATTCAAAGGTGCTATTGTACACATCCAGTTTCATCCCCCCCTTTTCGGCTATCTTCTCAACAAGCGGAAGCTTTTTCATTTCATCGTCGGTCATATCTTTCTTCAATTTATATTTAACAAAGGTAAAATAAAATAACTAAAAGTCGGCTCAAATAAGGATTTTTTTAGCCACTGCTTCAGCACATCGTTCGCCATCAATGGCAGAAGAAACGATGCCTCCCGAATAACCGGCCCCTTCGCCGCAGGGGAAAAGGTCAGCTATCTGGATATGTTCAAGTGTTTCAGCATGACGGGGAATGCGGACAGGGGAGGAGGTGCGCGTTTCCACGCCCAGCAGTATAGCTTCGTTTGTATAAAATCCCTTCATTTTATTATTGAAGGTTGTAAATGCCCTCTTCAGTCGTTTTGAAACAAAAGCAGGCAGCAGTTCATTCAAAGGAACACTTTTAAGCCCCGGGAAATAGGATGTTTCGGGAAACTGCGAAGATATTTTCCCTTCAACAAAATCCATCATCCTTTGGGCAGGAGCAGTAAGATTGCTACCTCCTGCAGCAAATGCATCTTTTTCCAGCTTTTCCCTGAAATGAAGACCGGCAAGAACTCCATCAAATCCTTTTATATCCTCCTCATCAACGGTGACAACTATTCCTGAATTTGCATAAGGAAGGTTCCTGCGCGAATTCGACATGCCATTGAGCACAAGTTCATCGGGCGAAGTAGATGCTGTTACAATGCTTCCTCCGGGGCACATGCAAAAAGAGAATACGCCTTTCCCTTCCACCTGGCTCACCAAATTATAAGTGGCTGCCGGCAGAAAATCTCCCCTTTTAACACCATGATATTGAATATTATCAATTAGTTGTTGGGAATGCTCTATCCTAACCCCTATTGCAAAAGATTTCGCTTCGAGCAGGATGTTTGCCAAATTCAGCATCTCATAAATATCTGTGGCTGAATGACCAGTGGCAAGAATAACAGCTTTTCCTTCAAAAGTATTTCCGCTGCTTGTTGTCACTCCTTTAGTAGCGCCATCTCTTACAATAATATTATTTACTCTCTCTCCGAAATGTATTTCGCCCCCGCAATTTAGTATTTGGTTTCTTATGGAAGCAATGATTGCAGGAAGTTTATCGGTACCAATATGCGGGTGGGCATCAACAAGTATATCCTGAATAGCGCCATTAGCATGGAAAATATTAAGGATGCGGTTAACATCACCGCGCTTTGTGGAGCGGGTATAAAGCTTGCCATCGGAGTAAGTTCCGGCTCCGCCTTCGCCAAAGCAGTAATTGGAATCGGGATTGATAAACCTGCTTTTATTAATGGCGGCAATATCGGTTTTACGCTCCTCTACAGGCTTGCCCCTGTCTAAAATTACAGGTTTAATACCCAGTTCAATAAGGCGTAATGCAGCAAATAATCCTGCGGGACCCGAGCCAACAATTATAACACGGGCTTTATCATTAATGTGCTTATAATTAAAAGAATAAAGCTTTACGGGAAGCTCACCTTCGGAATACACTTCAAACACATGATGTATCAGTATCCTCTGCTTGCGTGCATCAATGGAACGCTTTACAAGCTTTGCTCCACTAATTGAATCAACCGGAATATTGATTTTCTTCGCAACTAAACCTTTCCAGTCCTTTTCAACAGAAGTATTGTAAGGGGGAATATCAATTTCAACAATTTTCATGAAGCAGGTATGCTTACATTTTCATTCAAACAGGAAAGATAACTGAAATATTTTTGAATTCAAATGCTCTATCCCCTCTGTATAAACGGTATTATCATGTTGTAGCAGGTCGTATAAACCATAAGACATCTTTAATTCAATAGCAAACTTAAAATATACCGTATAAAAATCGAAACCCACACCCATCTGGTATAATATATCATTCTCCTTAAGCTTAAGCACATATTCCTGGTTTGGCTTATTGACTTTCTTGGCCTGTGAAGCTAAATCAATACTATATTGAAAACCTCCTATAACATAAGCACTGAAATTATTCAGGCGCTTTGATTTATATTTAAACATTAAAGGGAAATCAAGATATGTTGATTCTGTATTTTTTGTGTAGGACACTAGGATACTATCATGGTTTTGCATGATTGTATAATTAAGCGCCCTGTTGCCAAAAGATAAAGTGGGAACAAAACGTAAGTCGGTATATGTTCCAAGCCGCAGATTGGAAACTATTCCGATGTTAAACCCCCACTGAGGCGTTGAGGTAATAGTACGAAGCGAATCGAGCGACTTATAATCAGGAGTACGATGTATGGTAAAATCCATCTTGTTAACAGCGAGTACAAAGCCGAAATGATATGGGTTTATATCATATCTGGGAAGATTTTGTATTTGCGGAGAGCGTCCTAAACCCGGCGTATAATCTTGGGCAAAAACAACTTTCTGCATCCCTGTAAATAAAATGCAAAGTAAAATGGATAAATATAAAATGCTTTTCTTCAATAATTCAGTATAAATTTCTCCCTTAACGGTTGAATCAGGTTTTTATTATGAGATACTATGTTTTTCTGTTATATTTAAACGACAATTTTCTAAAAATGTTATTTCCATTTTGCCCTGTTCTTATTTCTCTGCTATGTAAATACTGCAAATTCCCATGCTTAACCTTGTAAAGCGGGTATTGACAAAGCCAGTCTTTTCCAGTAATGCTGTAAATTCCCTTCCCTGCGGAAAAGAAAGCACTGTTTCCGGCAGATAGGTATAAGCCGTCTTGCTTTTCGACACTATTTTCCCCATCACAGGCAGTATTCTCCTGAAATAGAACTTATATAACTGCTTTATTGGAAAAGCTGATGGAACCGAGAATTCAAGTATGGCAACAACTCCACCCTTTTTCAGCACACGGAACATTTCATCCAGCCCTTTTTTAAGGTAAAAGAAATTTCTAACCCCGAAAGCTACCATAACCACATCGAATGATGCATCGGTAAAGGGGAGTTCTTCTGAACGGGCTTGCCGAAGTGTTATCTTGCTTTTGAGATTCTTCTTTTCAATCTTTACGGCTGCACGTATCAGCATTTCTTCGGTAATATCTATGCCTGTGATCATATCCGGATTAAGTTTCATAGCTTCAATGGCAAGGTCGGCAGTGCCGGTGGCAATATCAAGTATTTGTTTGGGTTGGTATGGGGTTAGCATGTTGATGGTTTTCTTCCTCCAGCGCTTATCCATGCCTGCCGAAAGGAAATGATTCAGGAAATCGTAGCGGGGAGCAATGTCGCCAAACATTTGCTTCACATCAACTTGCTGCGGACTGTATTTCACTCCCTTTGCCGGTTCTTTCATTCGGAAAAACTGCCTAAAGTATTTAAAGTGCGCAAAAGTACTTAAAGTTTATAAAGTGAAAAGTTTGTAAAGTTGAAAGTTATCAGGCGGGGGTTGTTAGTTATTTGAAGAAATGGAGAAACAAACCAAAGCAAATATACTAATTCCCCAAATTTCAGTCTATTCATTTAAAGTTTCTGGCTATAGCCAGGTGTTCTCTGGCTATTCCCAGTTGTCGTGTGGCTATAGCCAGACATTCTCTGGCTACTCCCAGCTGTCGTGTGGCTATAGCCAGATGTTCTCTGGCTATTCCCAGTTGTCGTGTGGCTATAGCCAGACATTCTCTGGCTACTCCCAGCTGTCGTGTGGCTATAGCCAGATATTCTCTGGCTATTCCCAGAAAGTTTGTGGCTATAGCCGGAAAGTTTGTGGCTATTCCTTCGCCAGCCATGCTGATAGCCATGGAGATGAGGATAAACCTTTCCTTAGTGTGAATGTATTGCAGATAATTTTAATGATGAGTCAGGCAAATGTTAAGCACTCCACTTATTTCCCATTAAATAGTTGCAGGGCTTCGGCAATAAGCTTTTGCTTGTTAATGGGCACCACGCCAACTTCTTCGCAAACCAAACCACCTGCAAGGTTAGCCAGCGAAGCTATTAAATGTATATCAAGGTTAAGGGCAAGGCAAAGCGAAGCCACCGAAATAACCGTATCGCCTGCGCCCGAAACATCGGCAATGTTTCTTATGTGAGCGGGAATAATTTTGCTGTTAGTGCTGTTTTTATTGTTTGTGTTTCTCTTACTAATGTAAATACCGGCTTCCGATAAAGTGACCATAATGGTAGCTATGTCTTTTTCTTCGTGAAGCTTATCAATTACGACGCTCAATTCAGTCAGGTTGCTAATGGTAAGGTCGAGTTTTAAGCCTTCATTCAGTTCTTTAAGGTTTGGTTTGAACAGTGAAATGCCTATATAATGTTTAAAGTTCTTCTTTTTGGGATCGGCAACAACGGGTATGTTTTTTCTGCGGGCCAGTTCGGTAACTTTCGAAATAAGCAAAGGGGTAATAATGCCTTTATCGTAATCTTCAAAAATTATTACGTCAATCTTTTTATTTTCAACAATTTTTTCAATGCGTTCAAATAGCAGTATGGTTTCTTTTTCGGTTAAATCATGTTCAACTTCCTCGTCCACCCTAAGCATCTGGGAATGATTGCCTATGATACGGAATTTTGTTGTGGTTATTCTGTTCGGGCTTTTAATAATTCCCTCATCCGTCATATCCTGTTTCTGCAGAAGTTCAATAAAGGATTCGCCTTTGGATTCATCACCAACTATACTGCAGAGTATAGGGGTTGCGCCAAGCGCCTGTATGTTCAGCGCCACATTGGCAGCGCCGCCAAGCCTGTTTTCGCGCTTGTTAACGGCAACAATGGGAACAGGCGCTTCGGGCGAAATGCGTTCCACCTTTCCCCACAGGTATGAATCAACCATTACATCGCCTATAACTAAAGCTTTCAGTGAATTAAAGCTGTTGAATATATCATGAATTTCTTTGTTTGCCATAATTGTTGAAGTTTTAATTTAATCCGCTTCCGTCAGCGTGCAATAATCTGTAAGTGAAAGGTTAACATCATCTGGAAAAGAGAAATTCATACTCGAAATCTCACCTTCTTTTCTATTTACTTTAATCTGGCTGCTGCCTAATTTCTTCTTCTTATAATCAAAGGCAGTAAGTTTGATATTTATGTTAAAATCCTTGTGGAAACTAAGCATAAGCGAAATAACTTTGCTGCCGATATTGTCTTTATTGACCTTCTTAACAATTAAACCCTTAGCTGATAATTCCTTTTTCGGGAAGACTTTAATATAAATAAGGCTGTTATCGGTATCATTTACAAAACCCGAAACCTGTTCGGAGAATGTTGAATCTACCGGCGTATTCATATCATAAGTAGTGTCGGAAAAGATATTGCTATTATGGTAATGATTTATATGATTTTTAAACTTTTCAGTATTATGAGCAATGTTAACTATCAAATTCCTGAAACTAAAAATTGCTCCAATAATTCCAATGATAAAAGCAATAACAAACACTGTAAGCCCGGGTACCCACAGCTTTGATTTATTCTGAATAAGCCCGATTATAAGCAATGTAAGTCCTCCGGCAATGGCAATTACCGAAATTCCTAATATTAATGCAAGGGAGAAGTTGCTCATATTCTCAGTAGTGATTTCAGTTGCAAAAGTATAAAATTAGCCCGATAAGAAATAAAAAATGCCCGGCATCAAATACCAGGCATTGCAATACTTCGTAAATTATCATTTCTGAGGTTGAGGACTTTCTTTATCTTTATTGCAGCATGGTTTAGTTTTATCTTTATCACATGCTTCTTTTTTCTTGCAGCATTCCATTTTCTTGCCGGCACAACACGAATCTTTCATACCGCCCTTGCAGCATTTCATCATGGTGGTATCGCACATTTTATCAAATTTGCAAGCATCGGCCTGATGATGTTTCTTGTAGATTTGATATCTGTAAATGCCAAAATTATACACTTTCCTTGCTCCATAAAATACCCCTGTAACAAAAATCAATACAGCAATGAAAGTTATTATGCTTCCCCTTATTGTAACTTTTTTGTTTTTTACAGCCAGTCCGTAAATAAGAGAGGTTAATCCGGCTATTGCCAACACAATAGACACTATGGCTATTATGTATATTAATATAAATGTTGTACTCATGATATAAATTGTTAGTTTATAGAAAATTATATTATTACAAAGATATATATTATATTCAAAATCAGAATATATTAATAAAAAATCCCGTCTTTTAAACGGGATAGTTAATAAAAAGGTTACAAAATAATATTAATAAAGCTTGGCAAGGGCTTCTTTTACCCTGCGCAATGCTTCCGAAATCATTTTGGTTGAAGTGGCATAAGAGAAACGTATGCAATTTGGATCGCCGAATGCATTGCCGGGAACAATGGCTACATAAACTGTATTCAAAATATAATCAGTAAGATCAGTTGCAGTATTTATAGTAATTTTTCCATCTGTTTTGCCAAAATAGTGAGTTATATTAGGAAAAACATAAAATGCTCCCTGGGGCACATTGGTTTTAATGCCTGGAATATCATTCAATAGTCCAACAATAAGATCGCGTCTTTCATGAAAAGCCTGTAACATAGTTTTAACCGATGACAAATCGCCGTTGAGAGCTGCCAGTGCGGCCATCTGAGCAATAGAACATGCTCCTGAAGTTACCTGTCCCTGAAGTTTATTGCAGGCTTTGGTAATTTCGGGTGAAGCTGCCATATAGCCAATACGCCAGCCAGTCATAGCAAAACTCTTTGAAACACCATTAACAACAATTACTCTTTCTTTAATATTTTCAAACTGAGCTATTGTTTCATGCCCACCGTTGAAGTTTATATGTTCATAAATTTCATCTGATAAAACATAAACTTGTTCATGAAGTGCAAAAACATCAGCAAGTGCTTTTAATTCGTCCTTTGAATAAACTGAACCTGTAGGGTTGCATGGTGAACTAAAAATGAAAAGTTTAGTCTGTGGAGTAATTGCATTCTGAAGTTGTTCAGGGGATATTTTAAAGTCGTTTTCTATAGGTGAAGTGATAAAGACAGGTTTTGCATCAGCCAATTTGATTATTTCTTTATAGGAAACCCAATAGGGAGCAGGAATAATTACTTCATCACCGGGATCGCATAAGCTCATCACAATATTGGCTATACATTGTTTTGCTCCGGTTGAAACAAGGATATTTTCAGGTTTGAAATCAAGATTATTCTCTCTCTTGAATTTTCTAACTATTGCTTCACGCAATTCAGGGTAACCACAAACAGGAGGATAATAGGTAATATTATCTTCTATGGCATCTTTAGCAGCTTGTTTTATATGATATGGAGTGCTAAAGTCGGGCTCGCCGATGCTTAAATTAATAACATCCAATCCCTGCGCTTTCAGTTTCCTACACAACCCAGACATTGCCAGGGTTTCTGATTCTGAAAGATTACTTATTCTTTCGGATATCGTTTTCATGTCAGTTTCAATATGTTGCTCGTTCATTTTTCTTATTAATAAATACTGAATTGTAGCAAAGATAAACAAACCTAAAACGAAAAAACAAATATTTCTTAACAATATCCTAACAATAAAATTACGATATTTGCCTTTTATATTAAGACAATTATTTTTTTATAGACGAACTTAAATTATTGACTTATGAATGATTTCTTAGAAATATTGAAATATATTTTGCCCTCTTTAGTAGTTTTTGCCGCTGCTTACTACCTTATTAAGCTTTTTCTGGATAACGAGCAGAAAAAAAGAACTACAGATATTAAAATGGCGGGTTATAAAATTATAACACCCATACGTTTACAGGCTTATGAAAGACTGGTGCTTTTCCTGGAGCGTATTTCTCCCGAAAGCCTTGTTATGCGTATACACAAACCCGAATTAACCGGACTGCAACTTCAAACGCAGCTCATTATTGCTATTCGTGAAGAATTTGAACACAACCTTTCGCAGCAGGTATACATTTCATCCCAGGCCTGGGAAATGATAAAGAATGCGAAAGAAGATATGGTGAAACTTATCAATACCGCTGCTGCCAGACTTACCGATAAAGCTTCAGCTACCGATCTCAGCCAAAAGATTTTTGAATTGGCTTTAAGTGATAAACTGGTTGCCAGAACGGCACTTGAATTCCTGAAAAATGAGATCAGGGTGGTTTTTTAAAATTTTTATATATTTGCATTCTCATACACCGAACTAAGATCCATTTTACTATTATTTACCTTAATATCATCTTTCCAAAATCATAACATTCATGGAATATAATACAACACGCGAACTTATTCCTATTACCGAATATGGCAGGAATATCAAGAAAATGATTGATTATACTATCACCATTGAAGACCGAGAGAAAAGAAACCGCATGGCAAAAGCCATAGTAAATGTGATGACACTAATGAACCCACAGATGCGCGATAATTACGAACATAAGCATAAGCTATGGGACCACCTGTTCATCCTGTCGGATTTTAAACTTGATATTGACGCCCCATATCCCATGCCTGTTAAAATAGGTATTGACCATAAGCCCGAAAAGATTGCTTACCCCACATATAACATAGCTTTTAAACATTATGGTAACAATATAGAGCGTATTATAAAGAAAGCAATAGAAATGGAAGATGGTGAACAGAAAAATGCCTTGATACTTACTATTGCTAACCAATTAAAAAAATCTTACCTTAACTGGAACCGCGATTCTGTTACTGATGAGGTTATTGCCGACCATCTTGATCTGATGTCGCAGGGCAAACTTAAATTAGGCGCTGATGTAAGGTTATCGGATACCAGGAATATCCTTGCCAGCAATAAACGCAGGATAACGCCCAAGCAAAACCAGAATAATTCTCGCAGGAACACCAACTCCTTTCAGCGTAAATCCCGTAACGAACAAAATAACAATAATAAATCCGGGAATAACGGAAATCCTCCTGCTGCCAAGCAAGACGGCAATACTATAAATAAAGCAGAATAATACAAGAATCTTTTTCTATTGTCTATTATTAAGAAATAGGGGTGAAATAATTAAAGTAAAAAGGCGGCTTTGTTATTTCATCAATGGCTGTGCAAACAGTTTCACGTCTTTATCCGTAATATTTTTATCACATAGTATGGCAAGGCGTTCAACCACATTTCGAAGTTCGCGGATATTACCTGTCCATTTTATTTTTTTCAGTTCAGTAAAAGCGTCTTTTGTAAAAGTCATCAGTGGTTTGCCCTGCGACTGGCAGACTTCTTCAATAAAATGATTTGCCAGCAGAGGGATATCTTCAGCTCTTTCATTCAGGGATGGGACATGAATAAGTATTACGCTCAGTCTGTGATAAAGGTCTTCCCTGAAATTCCCTTTTTTGATTTCTTCAGGGACATTTTTATTCGTGGCAGCAACAACTCTAACATCTATAGGTATTTCTTTTTCTCCGCCCACCCGCATGATCTTATTCTCCTGCAATGCCCTCAATACTTTTGATTGTGCTGAAAGGCTCATATCGCCTATTTCATCAAGAAATAATGTCCCGCCGTTAGCCTGCTCGAAATTACCTTTACGCTGTTTTATAGCTGAAGTAAATGAACCTTTTTCATGCCCGAACAATTCCGATTCTATCAGTTCAGAAGGAATAGCAGCACAATTCACTTCAACAAAAGAACATGCTGAACGATTGCTTTTCTCATGCAGCCAGCGTGCAACAAGTTCTTTCCCTGTACCGTTATCGCCCGTTATAAGCACACGCGCATCAGTAGGGGCAACACGCTCAATCAACTCTTTAATGTGAACTATAGGTTCCGATTCGCCTATCATATCCCATGCTTTGTTTACTCTCTTTTTCAGCACCTTGGTCTCATTTACCAGGTGTGAACGATCCATAGCATTGCGGACAGTGATCAACAGACGATTCAAATCAAGTGGTTTGGAAATATAATCGAAAGCACCTTTCTTAATGGCTTCAACTGCAGTTTCAATATTTCCATGACCTGAGATCATCACCACAGGTACATCGGAAAGTTTCATAATTTGTTCGAGCACTTCAATGCCATCCATCTTGGGCATCTTAATGTCGCAAAGAATTACATCGTACTCGTTCTTTTTAACAAGTTCTATTCCTGCGCTGCCATCAGGGGCTTCATCCACTTCATATTTTTCGTATTCAAGTATCTCGGTAAGTGTGCTGCGGATGCTTTTTTCATCATCAATTACAAGAATTTTTGCCATAGCAGGTATATTTTTTACAAAGTTAGAAAAAGAAGTTGAGTATTATTTACTACACTGAATAATATCATACAGCACCCCTTCTTTGAGTGCATAATGCGAAAGTCGCAGTTGTTTAATGTTAATTTTCTTTATTATATAATCTACAAAAATGGAAGCATAGACTATAGTATCCACACGCATTGCAATTAGTCCTTTGATAGTATATCTCTTCGCTTCACTGGAATTGATAAGTGTTTTATAAAGACTTGAAAAATCATAAAGATCGATGTTACAATAATTCTTTGCAAAGAGTTTATCCTGCAAATTGCGTTGATGCAATATCATATTTGCAAATGATTCGAAAGAACCACTGCATCCTATGAGCGTCGTTGCTGGATATTGTCTAACAGCATCAAAAAGAGGAGTAAGTATCTCATCAAAATAATTTTGCAATGCTTTAATTTGTACAGCTGTTATCGGGTCGGAAGGTTTTAGCATTTGCATAAGTCTGGCCACACCAAGATCGAAACTATGTTTCCATAAAAGTCTTTTATTATCTGCAATAATGAATTCAGTGCTGCCACCGCCTATATCCATTATCAGCGAAGCATTATCATCAAGTAGTCCGGCAAGCTTAACGCCTTTGTAAATAAGTCCTGCTTCTTCTTCACCCGGAATGACTTGTATGGTTATTCCGGTTTCCTCAAAAGCTTTTTTTACGAAATCATTCCCATTCTTTGTGCTGCGAATAGCTGACGTGGCAAAGGCTTTGATAATATTTACTCCATAAGTTTTTATTGTAGACTTATGTTTTTTTAATGCATCTATTCCACGCTGAAAAGGAATCGGAGCAATAACCTTTTTAGTAATACCTCCTTCTCCAAGTTTAACGGGAAGTTCTTCTTTATATAGGATGTTGTATGATTTATAACTTTCAACTTCTGCTATCAACAGGTTGAAGGTATTGGTACCAAGATCAAGTATAGCAATTTTCAATGTTAGTGCTTAGCTTTTATAGGTCATCCATTTCCAGAGTTCTTTATAGCTGACTTTCTTACCATACATCAAAATACCCGTTCTGTAAATTTTCCCTGCAAGCCATGTGCATAAAACAAATCCGCCTACAAGAAGGGTTGCTGAAAGAATGATTTGAGAAATCGGAACACCAAAAGGAATTCTTACCAGCATAATGATAGGTGAAGTAAAGGGTATGATGGAAAGCCAGAAGGCAATAGGCCCTTCAGGATTATTAAGCACAAACTGGCTCATGACTATAGCGAAAATAAGCGGGATGGTAATGGGCAGCATGAACTGCTGCGTATCCGCTTCGCTGTCGACGGCCGAGCCCACTGCTGCAAAAAGGGCAGCATATAATAAATAACCAAAAAGGAAATAAAAAATAAAGGAGAATATCATAACGGTAAAATCAATATTACCAATGGATGTAAGCATTTCATGCATTTCCTGGTTCTTGTATTGTTTTTCTGTATTAAGCTGTGCTGCCTGGTCTTTTGTCATTATTTTACTATTACCAAACATGATATTCTCTTTCTTGCTGAAATGAAAAGTATCGGACATGGAGGACTGAACCATAGTAACAATTCCGAATGTTAATATAATCCAAAGCAGGAACTGAGTCAAACCGACCAATGCAATACCTATTATCTTTCCCATCATTAATTGAAATGGTTTTACTGATGAGATGACCACTTCAATTATCCTGCTTGTTTTTTCTTCTATTACCCCTCGAAGTACCTGTGTGCCGAATAAGAAGATGAACATGTATATCATGATACCTGCAAATAGTCCGAGAAAGGTACTGACCTCGGAATTGCTTTTTTCTTCAAGCCCCTTGCCTTTAAGCAGCGTAGTTGATAAGTTGATATTCGTTTCAATGGAATCAAGTATATTTTTATCAACTCCTGAAGATGTAAGTTTCATGGATTCCATTTCCTTTTTCAACACATTTTCTATATAGGATTTTACCGAAATGCTTGGCAGTTTATCGGAATACATTGTAGCGGTGGAAGGTTTGCTTACTACTTCGGCAGGCAAGTAAAGAATAGCATAGAATTTATTCCTCTCGAAACTATCCTTTAATACCTTGATATTTGTATTAAGATAAACGAATTTAATGTTCTCGGTATCCGGGAAGCGTTTATAGAATATCCCGCTTTCATCGGCTACAGCAATGGTCTTGGTCTCGTCCGACATCTGTGCGATAAATATAGGGACTATCATCATGGCTGCCATGAGTATGGGGCCAAGGATGGTCATTACGATAAAAGAGCGTTTCTTTACTCTTGATAAATATTCGCGGCGAATTATAATTGGAATCTTTTTCATTGCTTTTATTGTTGCACTGTTTTACTAATTAAGTTTTTCCTTTGTTGAAAGTATATTTTCTTTGTGAGACTTTGAGATTCTTTGTGAAACTTTGTGTATAGCTGTTCCACAGAGTTCCTCAAAGTTGACACAGAGTTGCACAAAGATCTTTTAACCTGATTGTTCTTTGGAATCCTTTTGAACCAGTGAAATAAAAATATCATTCATGCTTGGTATCACTTCTTTGAAAGATTGTATCTCTCCAAGTGGTATCATCTTTTGCAATAGCTCGTTCCTGCCAATAGTTGTCTTTACTTTGATGTGAGTGATTTCATCTTCTTTTCTTTCTTCTACAAGTGAAACATCATTACCAAAAGCTAATTGTACCTGTCCGTTTGTATGAAGCATATCTATTTCGTAAGTATCGCTGCGGAATTGTTTGCGAACCTCTTTCACACTGCCTTCCAGTATCTTTCTGGATTTATTGATGAGAGCGATATGGTCGCAAAGTTCCTCTACTGAAGCCATATTGTGTGTAGAGAAAATAATAGTAGCTCCATTAGTGCGAAGGTTGAGTATCTCATCCCTTAGCAGGTTTACATTAATGGGATCGAAGCCGCTGAAGGGTTCATCAAAGATGAGGAGTTTGGGATCGTGCAGTATGGTAACAATGAACTGCACTTTCTGTTGCATGCCTTTTGAAAGTTCTTCTACCTTGCGACCCCACCATGACTGTAGTTCGAATCTCTCGAACCAGTATTTCAGTTTTTTCATGGCAACGCTTTTGGATAATCCTTTAAGCTGTGCCAGGTATAATGCCTGTTCGCCAACCTTCATCTTTTTATAAAGCCCTCTTTCTTCGGGCAGATAACCTATCAGTTCAACATCTTTAGGTTTAAGTTTTTCTCCGTTAAGGAAGAGTTCGCCTTCATCCGGGCCGGTAATCTGGTTGATTATCCTGATGAGGGTGGTTTTGCCTGCACCATTAGGGCCAAGCAAACCAAAAATGCTTTGCGGAGGTACCGAAATACTTACCTTGTCGAGGGCGGTATGGTTGGCAAAGCGCTTGCTGACATTTACTGCATTAAAAAGATCCATGCTGATTGTTTATTTAATGGCAAAGATATAAAAGAAAAAAGGCTTCGCATTTTGCGAAGCCCTTTTTCTTTAACTGATTTCAATATACTATTTTTACTTTATTTCAAAATTATTTGATCATAACATTCATCACACCATCCAAGTTCAGCATCTTTCATTGGTTTTGTAATGTAATTAACCTTAAAATCTCTTTTACATTGTGGACATTTTTTAGTTACCCAATTTGCAGGGTCTTTATGTTGCTTTTTTAACCATTCTTCTTTTGCTTGTCCCATAATAATTTTATTTTTATTGTTTACATATAATTATTCTGTTTTTCCTTGAAATTCAATTCTTATTTTACTTGCAATTTTCAACATTAAAGACACTAACATTAGAGAAAGCAAAATATGGGCCTGTTAACACTCCTTCAAAATCGAAACTTGAATAAAATTTTTTATAATTTGAACCCAGAGGACATTCGCATTTCGTTAATAAGTTTTCCTGATTTCCATCAATAAAATCAATAGTTAGAGGTCCACCTCCATCAATAGGATTTAAAGTTTTGTTACATAAAAAAAATGACTCATTAGGAACTTCAAACCAAGCAGCATATATAATATTTTTAATTTTGTTAAAAGCATAACACAAGTATGCTTCATGGTATAATAATGACTTTAGTCTTATTCTCATACCCGAATAGTTTTCCCAAGTAATATTTGTTTTATTATTCTTCATATCACAAAAATCATAGCTATAAAACTCTACAATTCTTATAACTCTTAATTCATTTGTATAAATAACTTTATAAGCCCCATCTATATAAACCAGTTTTATAAAATCTTTGAATTTTCCTATTTTGTAATTAACAATAGCAGTATCACCTTCTTTTGGCGATTCCTGTTTCTTTATATCCATTAATTCAAAAGGAATTGTATCGCCCTTTGATTTAAATACATCAAGTTCTTTTAATTTATCAATCCATTCCTTTGCAGAAGGCGCAGCCAAAGCTTTTGCTTCATCAATTTTACCATTATTAAGATATTTGTAAAAGTTTTCAGCAACTTTTCCCGGATCTTTTTTTTCTGAATTACATGCCCATCCTAACAAGCATATAAAAGCTAATAGAAATACATTTTTTTTCATGATTTTAAGTTTTTAAAAATATAATTTGAGTTAATTGCATTCTGAATCAAAGAAACCATAGCCTTCTACTCCTTCTCCTAAATGAGTCCATTCTTTACTACATTGTATCCATTTTGGTGCGGTTGTTATCATAGAAGGATTCCTTTCTAAAATTCTTCTCCAATGATCTATACAGTCTTTATCACCATAATCTAAATCACAAATAGTTAATTTTTGTTTACATTTATGGCAATAATAGTAATAACAATTAAATACTTTACCATTGCCTATATGGGCTTCTAATTTTTCTACTTCATTTCCGCAATTAGGACAATATTCTGCCATATTACTTTTCGTTAATCAATAATTTATTTTCCCTACTCTTTACAGGATTTTCGGTTACTCCTTATTGTTATATAAGTACAAAAATACAATTTAATTATTATCTAACAATTTTGCTTTCTTATCTACAAAATCTTCATAATTTCTTGTCCAAAATAATTGGTTCAATAAAAATTATGAAATATGAAAAAGAAACAAAAAGTATGGGAAAAGATTGAATTTCCCGGCATTGACAACAGCCTTATTACAAGCATGGACGACATTAGCTGTTTTGAAGCTGCAGGTAAAAATTTCATTATTTTTCTGGTTAACGGAAAAGAATTAAAGGTAAAGCGTTTTCTTAAATTCCTTGAAGGCAGGCTTGACCCTGACAAGTTTTACCGCTGCCACGACGGCTATATTGTGAACCTGTACCGCGTGGAAAAATATAAAGCCGTCGGTTCTTTCCTTCAGGCAACACTTACAGGGGGCAAAAAGGCGCTTGTTTGCAAGCGCAAAGTGGCTGAGTTTAAAAAACTGTTTAAATACATTGCAGGATTACCAAGGGAAAGCTGAAAGAATCGCCCACTTACACCGGTATTGCAAAAGCAACAGGAATTTGAAATAGCTTTGTTGAAACTTTAAAACCAAAAATTATGGCAACATCATTAGTTTGGGTTAAAGCTCAACGTGCATATCACGAACTGGCGCCCGAAAAACTCCCGATTTTCTGTACCACATTTAAAAACCAGTTTGCCACCGACCCCGACGTTCCGGCCAGCAGTATTACCGGACCACTTACCCTGACTATGTTCGGCAACCAGATAAGCGATGTGAATAACGTATTGCTTACGCACCAGACCAACAAAGCAAAAAGCATTACCACCGACCAAAACAACAAGGTAGATACGCTGAATCACAGCACCGATACATTGGTTAATCAAATTGAAAACATTGCCAACCAGAAGTATCCGGGCAATATTGCCGCTATTACCGAAGTTTTTAACCGTTTCGGGCTGGTTCCGGCTGAACATGGAAAAGGCAAGAAACACGTTTTCAGGTTTAAGGAAAAGGGTGTGGGATTTGCCGTTATTGAAACTCCAAGCGCCAAAAAAGGCGCCATTTACCACTTAAGGTGGAGCACCGACCAGAAAACCTGGATCATTCTGAAATCGAAAAATAAATCAATAGTTAAAGTAAACAACCTTCCCCACGATGTGCGGGTGTATTTCCAGTTCGATATTTCGTATCCTGTGGCAAGGGGTAAAGTTCCGGAAGTGGATGCCAATGCAGCCGATTTTGCCTGGAGCGACCCTATCAGCGACCTGATTCCCGGCTTGCGTTCATCTTCAACCGGCATTAATACCTCTAACACAACCACCCAGGGCGAAATGGCTTAACTAAACTGAAATAGTTCAGGTTTTAGGGTTAAGGGTTTGGCAACGAGTTAAGTCAATAGTCATAGGTCATTAGTTTAAACATTAAGACTAAAGACCTATAACCTAAACGCCTCCCAACCTATCAACTTTTGACTATCATATTATTTGATTCAGTTCCGAGAACAATTGTTTAAGTTCCGAGAACAATTGTTTAAGTTCCAAGAACAATTGTCTTAGTTCCAAGAACAATTGTCTTAGTTCCAAGAACAATTGTCTTAGTTCCAAGAACAATTGATTTAGTTCCAAGAACAATTGTCTTAGTTCCAAGAACAATTGTCTTAGTTCCGAGAACAATTGTTTAAGTTCCAAGAACAATTGATTAAGTTCCAAGAACAATAGTCTTAGCTCCAAGAACAATTGATTTAGTTCCAAGGACAATTGTCTTAGTTCCTAAAACAATATCTCAAATAAGCGAAAATGGAAGGGGTTTTCATTATTGAGGTAAAAGTGATAATTTTGTAAGAGAAAAGGAGAAAGAAACATAAAGGGACGCAATTCAACCATTAAACCGATTAACCATTACTAACAACCGCTATGAAATAGCCATGTGCAATAAATTTCACAACAACTATAAATGATTATTCATGGCGTATTCCATGTGACCTTTAAAAACAAAAAATAAACACATGAAAAAGAATCCAAACAAAGACGAAAAGAACGGTGAAGCATTACAAGTATATGCCATAAGGAACACCTTCAACTTTCCCGGCAGTTATCCTCCACCCTTCCGACCAGTTACGATTGGTTTAATAGTAGATAAGCAACCTACCCGCAAAGAGGAGGAGGAATTCGACAGGCAATTGAAGGCGCACAGCGGTTACCAGTCGGCTTTGGAAAACCCGGTAGAAATGATCAGGCTGGTAACAGAATTATTCCCCAAGATGAAGCCGCTTACGCCGTATGAATATGAAATAATAGAGCATTATATCCAACTGCACAAAGATATTTCCCTGTGCATTCAACTTCATAAAGATGTGCTGGCACAAATACCTGTCCTGCAAGATAAATTTAAACAAGCACACGAGGTGATCCCTCAAATTATAAGAGAATTTGATAAAGTGCTGAACGATGCCCGACTGGTGCAAAACCCCGAAGATAAAAACGAAATGTTAGCCGGTTATCGAAAAGAGTTACTGGAGAAATATGAGGAAACATGCCTGCCGTTTCAACAAAAAATAAATGATGCCAGCGAGAGCATGATGCAGTGGCATGCCACGCTCAAAGAATATGAAGCCAGCGCTCGTAAAATAAGTGCTGACGTAACGTTTTTGCAAACGTTTTACGTGGAGCTTTACCAGAACTATCAGCGATTTACCCTAAGCACAGGTGTTTTTACTGAGGATTTCAACCCTTTTATGGAACAGCTAAACCAACAGTACCGCTATTGGCAACAGCAACACACTGTGGTAACAGATTTTATTAAAGAATTTAAAGCCCTTGAAAAAGCATGCGAAGACATGCAAGAGTACATTAACAAAACAGGTCCCCGTGGTTTGAAGAAAAGATGGGGCAATTAAACAAATTGACGATAACCTTATAAAGCCTGCCTGCCTGTCTTCGAGACGTCCCGCGTCATCTTGAGGAGCGAAGCGTCTTGAAAGAAAGCGGGACTCCTCAGACTGACGGCAGGTATCAGTGTTCCATTAAAAACTAAAATCAGGAGGCAGTTGGCAGCGGCAGTAGGCAGTATAATTTCTTTGTGAACTTTGTGGCTTCTTTGTGAAACTTTGTGGTTAGCTTTTTTAAAATATCAGCGCAAATTAGTATTTTCTGTGTCCCTATTAAAGAACAATTGAACATTTGAACAAGCGAACATTTGAACTGAGAATAAGGAGGCAGTTGGCAGCGGCAGTAGGCAGTATAATTTCTTTGTGAACTTTGTGGCTTCTTTGTGAAACGGAGTTTATCCTGACAAAGGAAGGGTGGTTAGCTTTTCTAAAATATCAGCAAAAATCAGTATTTTCTGTGTTCCTATTAAAGAACAATTGAACAATAAACAATCTATTTACAAATAAGATTGCTTCAGTCGTCCGCCGGGGCGGACTCCTTCGCAATGACGAGAATAGGGTTACTTAAACATTTCCCTCATGCGTTCAAAGAAATTCTTGTCCTTTTTGCCGGGATGGGGCTTAAAGTTTTGCGAAGCCTGCAGCTTTTCGAGCATGGCTCTTTCTTCCTTGGTAAGGTTTTGGGGTGTCCATACGTTAATGCTAACCAGCAGGTCGCCGCGGGAATAGGAGTTAAGGCTGGGCAAACCCTTGCCTTTTAAGCGCAGTACTTTACCGGCTTGCGTACCCTGTTCAATTTTAACACGGGCTTTGCCTTCAACGGTAGGAACTTCAATGGAAGTGCCCATAGCCGCTTCAGGAAATGTGATATAATGCTCATACAACAGGTTGTCGCCATCCCTTATCAGTTCGGGATGTTCCTGCTCTTCAATAACTACTATCAGGTCGCCGGCTATGCCACCACGGGCAGCCGCATTGCCTTTACCGCTAACCGAAAGCTGCATGCCTTCAGCAACACCGGCAGGGATATTCAACGAAATAACTTCTTCGCCTTTTACCACGCCATTGCCGAAACAGGTATTGCATTTATCGGTGATGATCTGTCCTTCGCCGCCGCATTGCGGACAAGCGCTGGATGTCTGCATCTGCCCGAGGAAAGTGCTGGTGACCCTGGTTACCTGCCCTGTGCCGTGACAGGTACTGCAACGGGTATATGAAGAACCTCCTTTAGCCCCTGAGCCATGACAGTCATCGCAGCTTACATATTTATTGACCTTTATCTTTTTTTCAACGCCTTTGGCAATTTCTTCGAGCGAAAGCTTTACTTTTACCCTCAGGTTAGAGCCTTTGTTAACGCGCCTTCCCCGCTGACCGCCACCCCCTCTTGAACTGAATCCGCCTCCAAAAATATCGCCAAAAATATCACCGAAATGGCTGAAAATATCATCCATATTCATGCCGCCCGCCCCGCCAAATCCGGCAGCATTGCCAAGTCCGGCATGGCCAAACTGGTCGTATTTCTGCCTCTTCTGCGGGTCGCTCAGCACTTCGTAAGCCTCAGCCGCTTCCTTGAATTTTTCTTCCGCTTCTTTATTGCCGGGGTTCTTATCGGGGTGGTATTTCAATGCCATCTGCCGATAGGCTTTCTTCAGCTCGGTTTCATTGGCATTTTTTGCAACACCCAGTATTTCGTAATAATCTCTTTTTTCCATCGTGTGAAATCTACTATTAATTAGCCACCACCACCTTTGCAAAGCGTATCACCTTGCCATGAAGCAGGTATCCTTTTTCAACCACATCCATCACCAGCCCTTTTTTATCTTCGCTTTCGGCAGGTACATTGGTAATGGCTTCGTGGAAATCGGTATTGAAGGGTTCGCCAGTGGTCTTTATTTCTTCCACGCCCTTTTGGGTAAGTATGTTTTTGAACTTCTGGTAAATCAGAAAGATGCCTTCCTGCACAGGGTCGGTTTCGGTGTTTTCCATCAGTTTAACGGCTCTTTCAAGATCATCAAATACAGGAAGAAAAGATATAATCACATCTTCGGTTGCATATTTACTTAAGTCGATACGTTCCTTAATGGTTCTTTTCCGGTAATTGTCAAATTCAGCATGAAGCCTGAGAAATTTATCGTTCATGTCAAGAAACTTTTCTTCAAAATCAGGCTCCTTTTTTTCTTCCACTTCCTTTTTCTCTCCTTTCACCTCTTGTTCTTCGGCTGTTTCCGGATTTTCATTTTCAACAGTTGTTTTCTCTTCTGTGTTAACGATATCTTCCATCTCTTTTATATTCTCTTTGGCATTTTTCTTTTTATTCATTTTCAACATCTCTTTAAAATTAGCCATAATATTTTATTGGTGGTGCTGTCAAGGGATTATCTTTTTTTTAATCCCAGAATCTAAACCTGTCAGTATTCTTAAGGTAAGTTGATTAACAAAAGCTTTGCCAGAATGTATGTTTAAGCCATTTTGTCAGCCCACCGGGTAAATAATCAGCGGCAAAAATAATGTTTTTATTTGCAGGAAGAAGGTAAAGAATGGATTATTTATTTTTCAGTGATTCGAGCTTATCCGTAAGGTCGTTCCCCCGAAGTCCTTTTGCCAGAATAATGCCATTCTTATCAATAAGAAAATTATTTGGGATCGTATTAATATTATAAGTCACAGCGGCAGCATTACTCCAGAATTTCAGGTCGCTGACATGATAGGGCCATACAAGACCATCTCGTGAAATGGCATTTTTCCATGCTGTTTTATCTTTATCAAGCGAAACGCTGAAAACGGTAAAGCCTTTGCATTTCACTTTCTTAAATTTTTCATCTTTATACTTTTTATAAGCAGCCACGACATTTGGATTTTCCATGCGGCACGGACCGCACCATGAAGCCCAGAAGTCAATTAAAACAAG
>JBEKEO010000017.1:0-30895 GCA_050013795.1 Bacteroidales bacterium | reverse complement strand
AAGAAACCAGGTCTGAGGTTAAAAGGATGAGCAATTGGTTTGGTCAAAAAGTTAATAGATGAAGAGTTATGCAACTCGTTTAGGCTAGTGTCAAAAGTAAAAGGTTAAAAAAACACTAAAGATAAATAACCAAAAACCTGACCAGCTGCCTAACCCACCAAAATTGACTTTTAAAAAAACCGGTTTCCATTAATATATTAAGAGAGATTCTGATTACTTAATATTTCGTCTTTAAACTCAGCCTTGCCCTTTTTCATCGCTGGCACTAAACCGTTAACTAAAATATCGGTTATTTCATTTGCCAATTTGTTAATTGGAATTTTAGCGAGTTCTTTATCGCCCGATTCGATCATTGTTATGTAGCCAAATGTGATTGTATTTATTAATATAGCAATTGTTGTTGCATTTACCTTTCGGATCTTTCCTGTATTTTCAAATTGTTTAAAAAAATCAATCCTCGATTTCCTTATAGCTTTTACCTGCTCACTGAATATTTTTTGCACATGAGGATCGTGGTCTGCTTCATGAAGTAATAAGGTAAATATTGAAAGTGTGGATTTTTTGTTAAATTGAGATGACAGGCTTGCCGATAATAGTTTATTTATATCACCTGCATGATTGGGTAAAATTGTAATATTATTAGAAGTTCTTTCTTTTATTATTTTAAATAAACTAATTAAGATATCGCGTTTGTTTTTAAAATAATTATACAGTGTACCTTCCGAAACTTCGGCTCTTTCGGCAATTTTTTTTGTAGTGGCTTTTTCAAAACCATACTCCTTAAATACTACTAATGCTGCATCGAGTATTTCTTTTTTCAAAAGTTCAGCTTGTCGCTCCTTACGTGTTGGTTTCTTTGTTTTCATATGTGTTTTTTGTTTTTTAATGGTCACATGGAATTACTCATGTCTTGTTAATTTTTATTGGTATTCGTGAACTAAAGTTTCGCCATAAAAAAATCATTTTAGTTATTGTGAACTTTATTGATTCGCCGTGGTGGGTGGTTATTTCATAAGTCATTATATATGTAAATTACTCAATAAACGAGCAATAATTCATAAATTGAAAAAGAAACGAAATTAGTGAATTTTTCCTCCTTTGTCAAGAAAAAAATGAAATATTTTGAAATAGCAAGCGAAAATAGTTGGTATTAGGGCTAGCGAGTATGGTTGTTTACGGTCTGCCTTGCCGACGAGACTGGAATAATTAATCTGGTTTTACATATATCAATCATCCAATGGATGTTCATGCTCGTCCGTCCAATGGCTGTTCCGGTTTATCGACTAGTGGGTGTTCAGGCTTATCAACCTTAGGGTTTTGAGGACTGTCAACTAATAAGAGTTCAAGTTTATGAAATTTTTCTAATGTTTTCGCTTCTCTGCGCTTTTTGACTTCATCCATGAACAGACGATAAAGTTCTTTAAATTCCCTTTTTTTTAAAGAAACTGTAATATCAAGGTAGGTGATTGATTTGTTATCTTGATGCAATTCTATCTGATCCTCTTTATAAAGAATCACCACTTTGTCATATGCTTCCAAATATTTTACAATCAAATTAGAGTTGCGGTGGGTAATAAGATTTTTTACGATCCTTATAACTTTATCTTCATCATACAATTGATTTTCTTTCTCTTTCCTGCTCATAGTATTAGGATTATTTACCTGGAATAAATTTAGTCAAAGTTAATACAATGAAAAGGAAATATCAAGCATTTTACCCTCTAATGAAATTAAAAATTGTTAAATTTACCCTATGCAGAAAGGGTTAATGTTGATGGGAATAATTTTTGTGTAAGGATAATGGTAATTGGTGAAACCAATTACCAAATTATAATCGAATCAAAAAACTCTCAACTTTAAGTACTTCAAACTTTATGCCTTCAATTTGCTATTATTTGCCTATAGAAATTACTTTAAATTCCGTTCTTCTGTTCATTTGGTGTTCTTCATCAGTACACTTTACACATTTATTCAGTAATTTGGTTTTACCGTAACCTTTCGCAGTAATTCTTTTAGCGTCAATTCCTTTTGATATAATATAATTTGCAGCAGACTCGGCTCTTTTTTGCGACAATCTGTTATTAATAGCATCCGATCCCCTCGAATCGGTGTGCGAACTTAGTTCAATACTGATATTCGGGTTCTTTTTTAACATATCAACAATTTTATCAAGTTCTTTAGCTGCATCAGGTCTGATATTCCATTTGTTGAAATCGTAATAGATATTATTAACAATAACAGATTTATTAATGATGATTTTATTTAAGAATATTTCATCATTTATATTATCACCCAAAGCAATTTCATTAACAGTTTTATTTTCCGATAAAGCGTTATTATTCATCCCATAATTAACAGTTTCAATTTTTACACTATCTTTTCCTGTTTCATACTTTGCTGTAATTTTTTTTGATTGAGTATAGTAACCTTCTTTAGTTACTGTAAACAGGTATGTTTTATTAAAATCCATATTTAACGAGAATTTTCCCGTTGAATCTGATTTAATTGTGTCTGTGGAATGTTTTTCAACATTCTTAATTGCAATTTTGGCATCAGCGATCAACAAATTAATATTTTTTTCAACTTGTTCTTCTATTTTACCGTTAAAAACAATGCTTTCCGTTGCTTTATTGGTAACTAATTCAACATAAAGAGTATCTCCATCAGTTTTTTTCACTTTTATTGTTTTTGATTTAGGGTAATACCCTGATTTCATCATAGATACATCATAAGATGTCGGTAGGTCAATTACATAAGGCAAATCAATTACATCAAAACATTCCCCTTTATTATTTGAAGTAAGAGATTTGGTATATTTTTTTTCATCATTCCTGATAGTAACAGGCGCATTTTTTAGTCCAGCTAATGAATTATCCTTTAATAACTCTAATGTCCTTACATACAGAATACGTTTCTTATTTTTAATTAGAGAGAAACTATAAATATCATCTTCCCCTTTTCCGCCATCTCTGTTGGATGAAAAATAACCAGATTTTCCCGGATCAGTAACAAAAATTGAGAAATCATCTTTTGACGAATTAATAGGATAACCAAGGTTAACCGGTTTGGACCATTTATTTTTACTGCCTTTCGATTTATATAAATCTAAACCACCCATACCACTTGGGTTGTCGCTTGCAAAATATAAAGTTCCCTCTTTATCAATATAAGGGAAAACTTCTTTTCCTTCAGTATTAATAGTATTTCCTGCATTAACGGGAGCGTTCCACTTCCCATTCGGAAGAGCTTCGCAATAATATATATCATCACCGCCATATCCTCCGGGCATATCTGAAACAAAATATAATATTTTTCCGTCGGTTGATAATGCAGGATGTCCAACGGAATATTGAGGATTATTGTATTCAAAAGGTTTTATGTTTTCCCATTTCCCATTATCATAATTTGCAGAATAAATTTCCAGCTGGTTTTCATATCCGCTTACATCATAATTATTATGAAAGTATGTCGGATCATTATTTATGGGTTCTTCGGTAACTTTAATAAGCTTGGTGCGGGTAAAATAAATAATTTTATGTATGCTGTCATAAGCAGCTTGTCCATTATGATAAGTGGAATTTAAGGAATCAATTAAAACAGGATCAGAAGCAAGGGTACCATCGATATTTCCATTTGTTGAATAAATTTTATAATACGGATTCCCTGTCCATTCGCAAATTTCATTATTCCCCGAAGCTTTATTATATCTGTCGGATGTAAAAATAAATTCATTTCCAATTTTAATTAAACCAAATTCCGAATTATTAGTATTTAATGAACTCAAATTTTTTACTTCGAAAAATATAGAATCATCACCCATTCTTTCAATTGATTTTTGACATGAAGCTATCCATTTTGTAACTTTTCCTTTATCGGAAGGTTCTAGTTCGAAATATTTTAAAAATTCTTTCTTGGCTTCGTCATATTTCCCGTTCGATTTTAATATCTTTGCATAAGTAAGAATATCCACATTGTTGGAATCTTTGGATGAAATTAGTTTTAACATCCAGCTTTCTGCCGATTTAGTATCTCCAACCATTGAGTAACAATTAACCAATTCTCTTATTTCTTCAGGTTTGGCAGAAGTTGTATTAAAATAATCTGTATACAATTCAATAGCTTTTGAATATTCAAAATTTGCTGCTGCCTTTTGGGCTTTTTGCAACCTTGTGGTTTGCGCAAAATTATAGGTGCAATACACGGAAAGCAGTATAGAAAAAGCAATATACCAACTAAGTTTAATGGGTGTTTTCATATCAGGGTATAATTTTAATTTAGAAGTATCTAATATTATTCATTTTTTTCACTGGTACTTTACCGGGAATAAAATATCCAAGAGATATTTCGTGGCTCGTATAACTTTGAAAAATAGATGTCGTCATGGTATATGCATATCCAATACGAAATTTCTCATTTATATTATAATCCAGCATTATTACAAAACCATCTTTGTTTTTAAGTGAACTGGACAATGAATCGTTTACAAATAACTTTGAGCCGAACCGATAAGTGACTCCTATCCAAAATTTCTGATCGTAAAGGAAGAATAAGTTTATGTCAATATTTGATGGGGATTCATAAGCATGCTTAAAAAGAAAACTTGGTTTAATTTTTAATTTGGGTAAAACATCAAATACATATCCTGAAGTGACGTAATAATTTCGGACTTGCTGAATATAAAATGGATCGCTTTTAAATACATTTGCCAATAAATTAGTAACTGATAATCCGGCATAAAATCGGTCTCCGTAAAAAAATAATCCTGTCTTGGCATCCAACATGATTTTACTTTCATAGGTCTTCGGGATTGCAGGATCATCTGGTGTTGCTGTAGTTAAATCACTACCGTTAATTGAAAAATCTGATGCTCCTATAGCAAGACCAAGGGATAATTTATATTTTTCGTTGATTCGTAATTTATAAGAATAACTTCCAAATATACTTTGCTGCGATTGTGCGCCTATATTGTCATTGATTAACTGCAAACCAAGACCCATTTTCTCTGAAGCAGGGCCATCAATACTTACTGTTTCGGTTGCAGGTGAGCCATCTATCCCAGCCCATTGCTTAGAGAAAAATGCATTTGCATTAATTATTTCTTTTGTACCTGCATAGGCAGGGTTTATAACCAATTCATTAAATATGTATTGGTTATATTGTGCATCTTGTTGGGCAAAGCAGGATGATAATACCAAAAGAAAGATCGAAATATTAAAAATCCGTTTCATATTTATTAATTTTTTAAATTCAATTTATCGCACTATTGTTACATATCCTTTGAATGTATTTTCCTGGCCGCACATTGTTACTTTTAAATAATAAAAATACGTGCCATCACTTAAACCACTTCCATCCCAGTTGTTATTATATTCGGTTACATGATATACTTCATTTCCCCATCTGTTAACTACAGTTAATTCATTATTTGGATACAACTCAATATTCTTTATCACCCATGTATCATTAATGCCATCGCCATTGGGGGAGAATGTATTAACAATTGTTAATTGTTCAACATCAGTACCAGCTAAAATGGTTGTGGTGCTGGTTTTTTCACATCCCTTTGTTGTTGTCACAGTTACCGTATAAGTATTCGGGCATAAATCTAGAATTGATGAAGTTATCGATCCGTTGCTCCATAAATAGGTTATAGGTATAGAGCCATCACTCTTATCAATAATTGATATACTCCCATCGCAAGCAGCACAACTACTTGTATTAACAGATGATAGTGAATCAAAAGGTAATGGATAAACGGTTACATCATATATTGTTGCATTTGTAGCTGCACATCCATTCGTATCATAATTTATACTTACTGTTTGTGCCCCAACTGTATTCCATGTTACAGTTATTGTATTATCTGTTGATGTACCGCCTCCTGTTATTGTACCGCCTCCCGAAATGGTCCATTCATAACCTGTCATTCCTGTTTGTGTTGTATAGACATTCATAGTCGATCCCTCACATACCGAACTGTCACCTGTAATAATAGTGGGTGTTGGTAAAGGTTTTACTGTTACAGTATATACTGCAGCAATTGTTGCAGTGCATCCATTCGCATTTGTATAATTAACACTTACTGTTTGCGTTCCCACCGTATTCCATGTTACAGTTACTGTATTGTCTGTGGCTGATCCGCCTCCAGTTATTGTGCCGCCACCAGAAATTGCCCATATATAATTACTCATTCCGGCTTCCGTGGTATATATGTTGCCTGTTGATTTCACACATACTGATGCAGGCCCTGTTATCGTTGGCACCGGTAACGGAAATACTGTTACTGTCACGCTCGCGCAGGTTGAAACTCCGCAACCATTTACCCATGAGGCATAATATGTTGTCGTCGTTGCAGGAGATCCTATTGTCAATGGTGTGCCGCTTCCTGTCACTGGTCCTCCACAACTTGTCGACCAGTTTAGTGTTGTGCCGCTTCCACCTGTCGCTGTTAAAGTAATGTTTGCAACTGTCCCCGCACAAAAATTAGTAGTGTCTACTGATGCTGATATTGGAGCCACCGGTAATGGGTCTACAGTTACTGTAAAGACTGTGGCTATTGTATCTGTGCATCCGTTTGCATCTGTATAATTTACACTTACAGATTCTATGCCTACCGTATTCCATGTTACTGTTATATTATCTGTCGTTGAACCTGTGGTGATTGTTCCTCCCGTAACAATCCAGGTATAACCCGTCATTCCTGGTTGCGTTGAATAAATATTTCCTGTTGTTCCCTGGCATGCAGGATTTGGTCCTGTTATTACTGGCAGAGGCAATGGATTGACTGTGACTATATATATTGTGGCTGTTGTATCTGTACATCCATTTGCATCTGTATAATTTACACTTACTGTATCTGTTCCTGGTGTATTCCATGTTACTACTACAGAATCAGCAGTTGCATTTCCTCCTGATGTTATTGTACCTCCAGATGAAACATACCAAATATAATTGGTCATTCCGCTTTCGGCTATATATGTATTTCCGGTTAATTTAACACACACTGGGTTTGGCCCTGTTATTGTTGGAACAGGCAACTGGTTTATTTTTACAGTTACACTCGCGCAGGTTGAAACTCCACAATTATTTACCCATGATGCATAATATGTTGTTGTCGTTGTAGGAGATGGTATTGTTAATGGAGTGTTGCTTCCTATTACCGGGCCTCCGCAGCTTGTCGACCAGTTCAGCGTTGTGCCGCTTCCGCCTGTTGCTGTTAAGGTAATGGTTGGAATTGTCCCTTCGCAAAAATCACTAGTATCTACTGATGCTGATACCGGAGCTACTGGCAATGGATCAACTGTTACGCTATAAACTGTGGCTATTGTATCTGTACACCCAAAAGCATCTGTATAATTTACACTTACTGTCTGCGCTCCCGGTGTATTCCATGTTACCGTTATACAGTCTGTCGTTGTGACTGATGTAATTGTCCCTCCTGCTGAAACCGCCCATGTATAACCCACCATTCCCGCATCTGTGCAATAGATATTGCCTGTTGTCCCTTGGCATGCAGGATTTGGCCCTGTTATTGTTGGAACGGTTAACGAATGAACCATTACATTAAACACCGTTGCAGTTGCCGCTGTACACCCAAAACTATTTGTGTCATTTACACTTACCGTTTGTGCTCCAACTGCATTCCATGTTACAGTGATAGCATCTGTCCCTGTACCTGCTGTTATTGTGCCTCCTGATGAAACCGTCCAGGTATAACCCGTCTGTCCTGCTTGTGTTGTATATATATTCCCCGTTGATCCATAACATACTGATGCCGGTCCAGTTATTATTGGAACCGGTAACGGAAATACTGTTACCGTTACGCTCACACAGGTTGAAACTCCGCAAGCACTTGTCCACCATGCATAATATGTCGTTGTCGTTGCCGGAGATGTTATTGTTAATGGAGTGCCACTTCCTATCACTGGTCCACCACAGCTTGTCGACCAGTTTAACGTCGTGCCGCTTCCGCCTGTTGCTGTTAAAGTAATGGTTGCAACTGTCCCCGAGCAAAAATTAGTATTGTCTACTGATGCTGATACCGGAACTACCGGTAATGGTTTTACTGTTACATTGTAGACAGTGGCTATTGTATCTGTACATCCATTTGCATCTGTATAATTTACACTTACCGTCTGTGCTCCTGCTGTATTCCATGTTACCGTTATACAGTCTGTCGTTGTGACTGATGTTATTGTCCCTCCTGCTGAAACCGCCCAGGTATAACCCGACATTCCCGCATCTGTGCAATAGGTATTGCCTGTTGTGCCCTGGCATACTGTATTTGGTCCTGTTATTGTTGGAACGGTTAACGAATGAACCATTACATTAAACACCGTTGCAGTTGCCGCTGTACAGCCAAAACTATTTGTGTCATTTACACTTACCGTTTGTGCTCCAACTGCATTCCATGTCACAGTGATAGCATCTGTCCCTGTACCTGCTGTTATTGTGCCTCCTGATGAAACCGTCCAGGTATAACCTGTCTGTCCAGCTTGTGTTGTATATATATTCCCTGTTGATCCATAACATACTGATGCCGGTCCTGCTATTATTGGCGTTGGTAAAGGAAACACTGTTACCGTAACGCTCACACAGGTCGAAACTCCACATGCATCTGCCCACCATGCATAATATGTCGTTGTGGAAGTAGGTGCACTTATAGTTAATGGATTGAGATTACTAATTACCAACCCTCCACAGCTTGTCGACCAGTTTAACGTCGTACCGCTTCCGCCTGTTGCTGTCAATGTAATGGTGGGGACTGTTCCCGAGCAAAAATTAGTAGTATCAACTGATGCTGATACAGGAGCAACCGGTAATGGTTTTACTGTTACGTTGTAGACAGTGGCTATTGTATCTGTACATCCATTTGCATTTGTATAATTTACACTTACCGTCTGCGCTCCCGCCGTATTCCATGTTACTGTTATACAGTCTGTCGTTGTGACTGATGTTATTGTCCCTCCTGCTGAAACCGCCCAGGTATAACCTGTCATTCCCGCATCTGTGCAATATACATTGCCTGTTGATCCCTGGCATATCGTATTTGGCCCTGTTAAAGTTGGAACAGGCAACGGATTTACTATTACTGTATAGATTGTCACTGTTGTATCGGTACATCCATTGGTATTCGTAAAGTTTACTTTTACTGTATCTGTTCCTACCGTATTCCATGTTACTGTAATACAGTCTGTCCCTGTGCCTGCCGTTATTGTTCCTCCTGAAACTATCCAGTTATAACTTGTCATTCCAGCCTGTGTACAATATGTATGTCCGGATGTTTTAACGCATACCGTATCTTTTCCTGTTATGATTGGTGGCGTTAAGGAAAATACTGTTACCGTTACGCTCGCACAGGTCGAAACTCCGCAACCGGTTGCCCATGATGCATAATATGTTGTCGTCGTTGCCGGAGATGGTATTGTTAATGGAGTGCTGTTTCCTATCACAGGCCCGCCACAGCTTGTCGACCAGTTTAGCGTTGTGCCGCTTCCGCCTGTTGCTGTCAATGTAATGGTGGGAACAGTCCCCGTGCAAAAATTAGTAGTGTCTACTGATGCCGATACCGGAGCTACTGGTAATGGGGCTACGGTTACCGCATAGACTGTGGCTATTGTATCTGTGCATCCGTTTGCATCCGTATAATTTACACTCACCGTCTGCGCTCCCGATGTATTCCATGTCACAGTTATACAGTCTGTCGTTGTAACTGATGTTATTGTCCCTCCTGCTGAAACCGCCCATGTATAACCCGACATTCCAGCTTGTGTGCAATAGGTATTTCCAGTTGATGCCTCGCATGCTGTATTTGGCCCGGTTATGATTGGCAACGGTAACGGTTCTACTGTTATTGTATCAATTGTAGGTGTTGTTGCTGTACATCCATTGCCATTCGTATAGTTTACTTTTACCGTATCTTTTCCAACGGTATTCCATGTAACGGTTATACAGTTTGTCCCTGTGCCTGCCGTTATCGTTCCTCCTGATACCGTCCATATATAGCCCCCCATTCCAGCTTCTGTACAATATGTATGTCCAGGTGTTTTTACACATACTGTATCATTTCCTGTTATTGTTGGTGCGGGTAGCGGATTTACAATAATAATTGCACTTCCATTCATTGTATCTGTACATCCGGTGGTATTGTTTATGGCAATTACGATATATGTGCCGGGGGTAGAATAATAACCAAATGAAATTGCAGCACCCGTTCCATTAACTGTTCCCACTGGCGGTGGGGTTCCATTTAATATAAGATTATACGTTATACCTATATCTGAATTACTCAAACCAATAAGAGCGCTATCGCCTGCACATATTGCACCTCCGCCCGTAACATTATATTTTGAAGGCAAAAGACTAACATTTAAAACAACACTGCTTGTAGCGGTACATCCTAACTTATCCGTTACAGTAACTGTATATGTAACACTACCTGTAATACAAGCTAACGGATTTGGAACAGTCGTACTGCTTAATCCTGTTGCAGGACTCCATGCATAAGTATAAGGAGATGTTCCTCCGCTTGCAGTGGGACTTCCTCCGATAGTTCTACAACCTCCATCACAAATGGTGGTATCATTCCCCGCATAAGCTATTAGATTCGGATTAACCGCAATTGACACTGAATCAACTGCTGTACATCCCACAGCATCTGTAACAGTTAAATAATATTTCGTGCCGACAGTAGGGCAAGCTAAGGGATTTGCAACAATCGAACTGTTTAAACCCGCCGCAGGGCTCCAGTTATAACTATATGGCGCCGTTCCTCCGCTTGCCGTTGCGGGATTTCCTCCAATATTTACACAACCTCCAAAGCAAATGGTAGTGTCATCTCCTACCTTGACAATTATTTGTGGGTTTACCGTTACAGTAACCGAAGCAGAATTAGCACATCCGCTTCCATCAGTCACAGTAGCTGTATAAACAGTTGTAACAGCCGGACAAGGTGTTATTGTCATAGTAGTAGCTCCTCCCGGGCTCCAAACATAAGAAAACGGAGAAGTACCCCCGGCAACGCATGTTAATTTTGCACAACCTCCGTAACATATCGTGGTATCATCTTTAACAGCACAAAGTATAGGATTGTTAATGGTTATACATGAAGATTCGGTACAACCATATTTATTTGTCACAGTAACACAATAAGTGGTAGTTGTTGCAGGCCAGGCTATAGGATGGGAACTAGTAGTACTGTTAATAGTTGTAGCGGGGCTCCAGCTATATTGATATGGCCCGGAAGGGACACCTCCAATTGAAACAGAAAGATGTGCTGAGTCATTAATACATATTGAGCTTGGACTAGCATTTGCTGTTACGGAAAAATCAGAAACATTTACTTTAACAAAGTTGGTTTTTGAACAACCATCAACAGTATCGTAAGCCGTAGCATAATAACTTGTGGTTGAGTGTGGGCAAACATTTATTGTAAGACTATTAGGAGGGCAAAAAGTAAATCCTGCAGTTGGACCGAACTGAGAACCTATATTCCACTCCAATGCATTTGCGTTAGTTGAGGAACAAGTAAGATTAGCACAATTTCCCACTCCACAAATTGTTGTATCAAACGGATAATTTAAATTGGGAAGAGGGTGAACATTAACAAGAATAGAATCTTTTCCTTTAGTACCTAAATTATCCGTTGATATGCAAATAACATAAAATGAACCATATGTAGTTGAAGTAAAAAATACTGACGAACCCGTTGTAGGAGCTGTCTGACCCGATGGGTCAATCCATTGATAGGTATAAGGTGCAGTTCCTCCGGAAGACGTGGCAATTAAACGTATTTGATCGCCCATTCCGCAAAGATTGACAGAATCTTCCTGTGTACCATTAACTTTAATTGTAACCGTTACATTGGCATAAATGAATGCAGAAGAGACGCAACTTAACAATAGCGTAAATATAAATTTCTTCATATATTTTGATATTTAAATAATTATGGTAAAAGTAAATTTATTCGTATTAATAATAGACCAAACGTTAACTTTAAACGGTATTTTTTTGCAAAGGGTTACAAATATATCAATAATTTTCAAAAAAGACAAATCGCATTAAAATTAATAAAAATATGTATGATTGTCAAGTTTATAATGGAAAAATATTATTTTTTTTATTTATTCTTATTATAAAATGCTTTCTATCAACAATGAACATATAATTTTAAATGGGAAACAAATATTAATTTTTTAACCTGCCCAGTTTTCCCTGTCTAAGCTCCTGTAATGAATAGCTTCTGCAAGGTGTTCGATTTTAATTTCGTCGCTACTGTCAAGGTCGGCAATGGTACGTGCAACCTTTAGTATGCGGTCGTAGGCACGGGCGGAAAGACTTAGTTTATCCATAGCTGTCTTAAGAAGATTTTGCCCTGTATCGTCAATTTTGCAAATGGTGCGTAGAAGTTTGGAAGTTATTTGTGCATTGCAATAAATACCTTCCATGTTTTTATAACGGTTTTCTTGAACTTTTCTCGCTGCAACCACTCTTTCGCGAATGATTTCACTCTTTTCAGCTTCGCGGATACTCGATAATTCCTTAAAGGGAACGGGAGTTACTTCCACATGAATATCAATCCTGTCCAATAGTGGTCCAGATATTTTGTTCAGGTATTTCTGAACGATACCGGGAGCACAAACACAGTCCTTCTCGGGATGATTATAATACCCGCAGGGACAAGGATTCATGGAAGCCACCAACATAAAACTGGCAGGGTATTCCACACTGTATTTTGAACGTGAAATAGTGACCATTCTTTCTTCAAGTGGTTGGCGAAGTACTTCAAGTACAGTTCTTTTAAATTCGGGTAATTCGTCCAGGAAAAGAACGCCATTGTGTGCCATTGAAATTTCGCCGGGCTGTGGGTTAGAACCTCCGCCAACCAGCGCTACATCACTTATCGTATGATGAGGCGAACGAAAAGGACGGACAGAAACAAGTGATGAATTCTTTCCTATTTTTCCTGCAACCGAATGTATCTTGGTCGTTTCAAGGGCTTCACTAAGGCTTAATGGAGGAAGAATGGAAGGAAGCCGCTTGGCGAGCATTGTTTTTCCGGCACCCGGAGGACCGATAAGAATTACATTATGCCCTCCCGCAGCAGCTATTTCAAGCGAACGTTTGATGTTCTCCTGTCCTTTGACTTCAGAAAAATCGAACTCATACTCATTCAATCGTGAATAAAATTCTTTAGTAGTATCAATACTTATCGGTTCAAGGTTTGATTTGCCATTAAAGAAATCGATCACTTCAATAATATTCTCCACACCATAAACATCAAGTCCACTGACAATTGCTCCTTCCATGGCATTATGCTTTGGAAGAATGAATCCTTTGAAATTCTCCTTTTTAGCCTGAATAGCAATAGGTAAGGCTCCTTTTATAGGCTGTAGACTTCCATCCAAAGAAAGTTCCCCCATGATGATATATTGCCCGATATTTTCAGCATTTATCTTGCCATCAGCGGCAAGTATGCCAATGGCAATGGGAAGATCGTAGGAAGAACCCTCCTTGCGGATGTCGGCGGGGGCCATGTTAATGGTAATTTTCTTGCCCGGTATTTTATGACCGATATTTTTTAATGCTGCTTCAATGCGCTGGTGACTTTCCTTTACAGCGTTATCGGGTAAGCCGACAAGGAAAAAAGCAACGCCACTATCAATATTGACTTCAATGGTGATAGTAGTGGCATTTACTCCATGAACGCATCCGCCATAGGTTTTTACAAGCATCTTTCTTAAGATTCAGACAGTTACTACCTTGTAAAAATACAAATAAATTTCAAAAGCTGTGGAATGAATATATTTTCTTGTATTTGCTCCATATATAGTCGCATTTATTGTTATTGGCGTTTCGCAAACAGTTGGTAAGATGATGCCATCAGTTGTTGAAGTGAGTTAACCAACAGGTGAAGTGACTTGACCAACAGGTGAAGTGATTCAACCAACAGGTGAAGTGACTCAACCAACTGGTGAAGTGATTCAACCAACAGGTGAAGTGATTCAACCAACAGGTGAAATGATTTAACCAACAGGTGAAGTGATTTAACCAACAGGTGAAGTGAGTTGACCAACTGGTGGGATGATACAAATAGTTGGTGAAACCGCTATAACGACAATATATTATTTCCCTAATAGTTTTTTTATCTCATTAAGCTTCATCAGGGCTTCAACAGGGGTAAGGGTATCAATATCAATGTTGAGTATATCCTGTTTTATCTGTTCCAGCAGGGGGTCATTAAGCTGAATGAAACTAAGCTGGAAATCTTTAAGCTGCTGGTTACGTTTCGATATTTCTTTTGCCTTTTTGGTAAGTTCTTCGCTGCTGTGCGATTTTTCAAGCTGAACAAGTATCTCGTTTGCTGTATCTATCACTTTTGAAGGCATGCCTGCCATTTTAGCCACATGAATACCGAAACTATGCTCTGTTCCGCCTGGAACCAGCTTACGAAGAAAAATCACTTTATTGTTTATTTCCTTTACAGAAACATGAAAATTCTTAATCCTTTGCATGGATGATGCCATCTCGTTCAACTCGTGATAATGCGTGGCAAACAATGTTTTCGCCCTGAAAAGAGGGTGCTCATGCAAGAATTCAGCGATAGCCCAGGCTATGGAAATACCATCGTACGTGCTTGTACCCCGCCCTATTTCATCAAGAAGGATAAGGCTTCTGTCGGAAATATTGTTCAGGATGCTGGCGGTTTCGTTCATCTCGACCATGAAAGTAGATTCGCCGGAAGAGATATTATCGGATGCTCCAACACGGGTAAATATCTTGTCAACAAGCCCGATATTTGCACTTTCGGCAGGCACATAACTTCCCATTTGGGCAAGCAGTACTATCAAAGCTGTTTGCCTCAGCAAAGCTGATTTACCCGACATATTAGGACCGGTAATGATAAGTATTTGTTGCTGTTCGTTATCCAGTTGAACATCATTAGAAATATATTCCTCGCCTGTTGGCAGTTGCTGTTCAATAACAGGATGCCTTCCTTTCTTAATATCAATAACAAGCGATTCGCTAATACCGGGACGACAATAATTATTCTTTTTTGCAACAGCAGCAAATGAAAGGAGGCAATCGAGGCGGGCAATAAGCGATGCATTTAACTGAACAGGCTCAATATAATCCATCAATGAAAGCACCAATTCATTAAAAAGATTTGTTTCAATAGCAAGTATCTTTTCTTCCGCTCCCAGAATCTTTTCTTCATATTGCTTTAACTCCTCGGTAATATATCGCTCAGCATTTACAAGGGTTTGCTTCCGCTGCCAATCTGCAGGAACTTTATCTTTATGTGTGTTTGTGACTTCAAGATAATAGCCAAACACATTATTATAGGCTACTTTTAATGATGAAATGCCTGTACGTTCAATTTCGCGTTGCTGAATCTGAAGCAGGTAATCTTTACCCGAAAAAGATAAGTTTCGCAATTCATCCAGGTCTTTATTAACGCCGGTATTGATCACATTTCCTTTTGCAACCAAAGCAGGAGGATCGGCATTTATCTCCTTTCCTATTTTCTCACTGATTAAAGTACAGGGATTTAATTGTTCGGCAATTTTTTTAAGCGCATCATCCGAGGCCTTGCTGCATTCATTCTTAATAGGAATAATAGCATCCAAAGCCCTTTTCAGTTGAATCACTTCGCGGGGTGAGATCTTCCCGACAGCAACTTTTGAAATAAGCCGTTCAATATCCCCAATAAATTTGATATTCTGGCGAAGTAGTTCTGAAATTTTTTCATGCTTCAGCAGGTAATCAACAATATTCAGCCTTTCTTCAATGGGTTGTTTATCTTTAAGCGGAAGTAGCATCCAACGCTTCATAAGTCGAGAGCCCATGGGGGAGATAGACTGGTCGATAACATCTATGAGTGTACGGGCATTTTCATTATTGGTATTTAATAATTCAAGGTTGCGAATAGTAAACCTGTCGAGCCACACATAACGGTCTTCTTCGATACGGGCGATTTTATTGATATGCTGAATCTTGTCGTGCTGTGTTTCGGAAAGATAGTGCAATGAAGCACCAGCTGCAATTATGCCGTGTTCCATATTCTCAACACCAAAACCTTTGAGGGAGATTGTGCCAAAATGTTTTGTCAGTATTTCGTAAGAGAAGTCTTTGGTAAAAACCCAGTCTTCGAAAGTGCTTGTAAAATATTTCTCTCCGAATATTTCTTTGAACTGGTTGAGTTTATTCTTTTGAACGATTACCTCACTTGGGCGAAAACTTTGAAAAAGTTTGTCTATGTATTCATTGCTTCCCTGCGCCATTAAGAATTCACCTGTGGAGATGTCAAGGAATGAAACACCGGTAATTTTATTTTCAAGATGAAGGCTGGCAAGGAAATTATTTGTTTTATGGTCAAGGACTTTATCATTAAGAGAAACGCCAGGAGTAACAAGTTCGGTAACTCCTCTTTTAACTATTTTCTTTGTAAGTTTTGGATCTTCAAGTTGGTCACAAATAGCAACACGTTGACCAGCATTAACAAGCTTAGGCAAATAAGTGTCGAGAGCATGGTAAGGGAAGCCGGCTAACTCAACAAATGTAGCAGAGCCATTGGCTCGCCGGGTGAGAACAATTCCCAATATGCCGGAAGTTTTAATTGCATCCTCGCCAAAAGTTTCATAGAAATCGCCAACCCTGAATAATAGGAGAGCATCAGGATATTTAGCCTTAATGGAGAAATATTGTTTCATTAAGGGAGTTTCTACAACATTATTTTCTTTATTCTTATCCAATTACTTATTATTGCAATTTCAATATTTGAAACAAATTTAGAAAATTATCATTGCACCAATTATATTTTTTTAATATCGTCGAATTGAATATTTATGAGAAAGTTGAAATTATCTGAATTAAACAGGATTACAGTTGAAGAATTTAAGCGTTCCCCAAAAACTCCAATTATTATTGTCTTGGATAATGTAAGGAGCCTTTATAATATAGGTTCCATATTTCGTACTGCTGATGCATTCAGGCTTGAATCAATATATTTATGTGGAATTACAGGAACTCCTCCAAATAAAGAAATTCATAAATCCGCTCTTGGTGCTACCGAATCAGTTGACTGGAAATATTTTGAAAACACTTTAGATGCAATAAACATTTTAAAAGAAAACAATTACAACATAATTGTTGTTGAACAGGTAGAAGGCAGCAGTGGCTTAGAAGAATTGTCATTTTCTCCTTCTGAAAAAATCGCTTTAATATTTGGAAATGAAATTAACGGAGTTGATGAAAAAATAATATGTCATGCCAATAAATGTATAGAAATCCCGCAATTTGGCACTAAGCATTCATTAAATATTTCTGTAAGCGTAGGAATAGTTGTTTGGGAATTATTCAGGAAAATGCATCTTTAGAATAAGAATCGCCTAGCGATTATGCTTTATAGAGCGTTATTTCGAATATTTTATATAAAATTTATCCGGGGTCATATTCTTAAAAACATCAATGGGAGCATCCAATTTCCCTCCACATATTGAGGTATCTACGGTCTTAAACATTTCTGATGAAGGATAATTTGTTATTTCGCTTACATAAAATCTGTTTTCCAGCTTTGAGGTATCCCCTTTAACAGCATATGTAATAATATTATAAAAAGTAAAAGGCGAACTGGTATTATCAAATGCTATTGTTTTCATACTCTTTTTGGTAGGATACTTTAATAATCCGCAATCAACATATCTTGAGGTGGCGATTATATATCCTGAGATATTTATTGATGTTTTTGGAGGGATGGTCAATACAGGTTTTTCAATAAAAGCAGTTGAAAAATCCAACGAAGATGTCGCAGTGCCTTTGGTTAGTTCATTATTCAAATTATTCCTGCTATTGCCCGGGAGATTTGCCACGGTTGCATTTGATGATGGGTAAAACGTTCTGTTTTGAAAAAACTCATATGCAATTCCATTTAAAACAAAAAATGTTTTAGCAAGATTAACTGTCAAATAATTTTCGGTTTTATTGTACATAACAAACCCCATGTTGCCTCCTTCTAACCAGAGGTTATAAGAAACTGAACAATTATTGTCTTCAAAAACAATTTTTTCTTTTGTTAAAGCCCCATCATTAAAATTAGTTTTATAAACCTGATAGAAATTTGTTTCCGCACAGGATGACAATAATAAGATCATGCAAGGAATAATGAATTTTTTCATTGAAAGATGTTTTATAATATATAAATTATGAATGCCGATTTTTAGCACCAAGAACATTTAATGCAAATGTAAATATTTTACCCAGATGAAAAATCAATAATTTCATTATGTTTTCACTTAACTATTAAAGAAATTCTTCGTATTTTGCTTGCCTTTAGCCATTTATTTCTCTTAACTTATTTCAGATTTTCAGTGCTTCTTATTTTAACATAAAAACTGTTTCGTACAATGGCATTAAAATATTTTACCATTCCTATTTTTATTCCCCAATTTGCTTGTCCGTTTCAATGCATTTATTGCAATCAGCGAAATATTTCCGGTTGCCAACGAAATCCTTCTGAAGAAGAGGTCATCAATATCATTGAACAGCATATTGCTACTATCCCAACTTTAAACAGCAAAATAGAAATAGGTTTCTTCGGGGGTAATTTTACCGGCATACCCATTAACGAACAGGAAAAATATTTAAAGATCAGTCAACCCTATATTAGAAGCGGAACTGTTCATGGCATTCGTTTATCGACACGCCCCGATTACATTAATAAAAAAGTGCTACAATTATTGAAAGCAAATCATGTAAATACGATTGAACTCGGAGCTCAGTCAATGGATGATGAAGTATTGCAGTTATCAGGAAGAGGGCACAATGCAGAAGGAATTTTTCTGGCAAGTAAAATGATAAAAGAAAGCGGGTTTTCTCTCGGGCTTCAGATGATGCTTGGATTACCAGGAGACACATTGGAAAAATCAATCATGACCGCTAAAAATATTGTTGCCCTTAGTGCCGATAATACGCGTATTTATCCAACTCTGGTAATTAAAGATACGGAACTCGAACTATTATATAAGGAAAAGAAGTACAACCCTCTTTCTCTTGAACAAGCTGTGGAATGGGCAAAAGAAGTATATAAAATATTTGAAGAAGCAAATGTGACTGTTTTGCGCATGGGCTTGCATCCTTCCGAAGGATTGATCTCCGGCGAATCATTGATTGCAGGACCATTTCATGTTTCTTTCGGCGAACTTGTAATGACAACGCTTTGGAAAGATGTATTAGCGGAATTGCTGCACAAAATTAAGAAAGATGAAATTAATATTTACGTTGCACCGGACCAATTGAATTATGCTATCGGGTACAATGCATCGAATAAAAAAATGCTTTCTTCTCATTACAAAAGAGTGAAGTTTATACCCGACAGAACAATTGTAAACAGGAATTACCATGCTGATTATTGCTGATAGTAGAATACCCACTGAAGCGAAGAACAAACTGGAAAAATATGGTGAACTTGTTCTACTTAAAACTTCGGGAATAACAGAGAATAGTATTTCCGGTCATCCTGATATTTTTTTCTGCAATACTTCTGCCGGATTAATTATCGCGCCAAACCTTCCTCAACAGTTCAAAGAAAACCTTCGTGATAAAAATGTCTCTTTTATCGAAGGAATACTTCCCGTGGGGAAAACATATCCCGATGCAGCCAGATACAATGCGGTAATTACAAATCATTATTTAATACACAGAATCGACATATCGGATGCCGCAATTATAAATGACTGCAAAGAACTAGTTCAGATAAATGTAAAGCAGGGCTTTTCCCGTTGCAGTCTGCTCCCTTTGAAAAACAATTATTATATAACTTCGGATGAAGGCATTTATAAAACCCTATTACAAAACAAACGGAAGGTTTTGCTGGTTTCACCAGAAGGAATTATTCTGCAGGATCATCAAAACGGTTTCTTTGGCGGGGCATGCGGATTAAATGGAAATCAACTATTTATTCTTGGTACACTAAAGCATTATAAAGATGGCAAAAAAGTGAAATCATTTGCTAAGTCATTAGGCTATGAGATTATTGAACTATATGCTGGACCTCTGTTCGATGGAGGGAGTATTATATTTATTCCACAATAATATTATAGATGCTCTCTCTTTCAATTTTTCTTCTGATATTGTGTATAATAGTAAGTGTTGTGTTCCCTGTTTTTAATGCTTTAAAGTAAAATACTCCCTTCCCTGAATCCGCTCCAGGCATTCCCTTTATTAATCTTTCTGGATAATGATACTTTGTTTTTTCCTGGTAAATGATCAATACCGACAGGTCTGAAATATGGTACTCTGCATGCATCCCGACAGAATCGAATGATTCGTATTCATAATAAAGAATATCATTCACCTTAACAACGAGGTCGGCAACCTCTTTGTGCGCGGTTTTTTTAATTGTATGTGAAGCAACAGTAATCTTTATCATTGGATTTTCTTGTTCTCAATCTGTTCCATTGGTTTTGTCAGTGTCAATTCTCTTTTTCCTCTTATATTTTTTCTTTTTATCCGGTACTGCTTTTGTACGAAAACGTCCGTCAAAATAACCATCTTCCTTGCGCTTCTCGCGTTCTTCGGCTTCAATCAGTTTCTTTATTTTCGATTTCTTGGTCATTTTAATGTAAAATAAAAAACCACCTCAGTTGTGAAGAGGCGGTTTTCAAAAGCAATTCTGCAATTATTTCTTTTCTTTCTCTGCTGTTGATAATTCGAATTTATATTTTACAGAAAAGCCTTTCTGTACTTCAAGAAAATCATTAACGACTTTATCTAACTCGTCATCAATCTTTTTCGAAAGGTCTATTCTTTTATTCTCCTCTTCCGGTGAATAAAGAGAATCAGGCATTTTTGCTATTCTGATTATTTCGGGATATTCATTTGTAGCAACAGACTTATATGTTGCAAGGACTTTCATAACGGCATCTTTCATGTCTGTTTTGTCACCAAATTTTCCGATCTTTTCAAGGGTGTCACTGGCTTTATCAATTTGTGTTAACAGGTCTTTGTATAATGGATCAATTTTATCGGTAGTGTTTTTATCCATCGCATCAATAAGGGCGGATTCTTTTTCAAAAACCTTAGATTGCAGATTAACAAGCGAATCGTTATACTTTATTGCATCGTCCGAAGTTGGCCCACAGGAAATGAACATTGCCATTGCAAACAACAAACTGAAACCTGAAATTATTCTTTTCATGATCGTATTATTAAATGTTGAAACAGATATAATAAGACAAAAATAAATAAATATTATGACAGACTGTTTATATTTAATTTGAACTGATTAAAAAACAGTAATCAAAATATATTGGTTTTCCCGTTTCAAACATTGACTTTATATATCATGCTGCTGTATTTTTTGTAATTTTGCAGGGCATGAAAGGCTCTTTAAAAGAAATAGAGATTATGTCGCCTGTCGGTTCGTATGAATCGCTTATGGCTGCGATACAGGCAAACACCGATGCTGTTTATTTCGGCATTGATCAGCTTAATATGCGTTCACGATCAGCAAATAACTTTACAATAGATGATTTGCGTAAGATATCATCTGTCTGCAAAGAGAATAATATTAAAACCTACCTTACTCTCAATACCATTATTTATGACGCTGAACTTGATTTAATGAAATCAATTGTGGATGCTGCAAAAGAAAATTACATTTCCGCCATCATCGCTTCCGACATGTCGGTCATAATGTATGCAAAGAAAGTGGGGATAGAAGTTCATATATCAACGCAGTGCAATATCACGAATATTGAAGCAGTTAAATATTATTCGCAGTATGCTGATGTTATAGTAACAGCAAGAGAACTTTCGCTTAAGCAGGTTGCGGAAATAGTTAAGTTAATTGAAAAAGAACAAATAAAAGGACCTGCCGGGAACCTTGTAAAGATTGAGATATTTGCACATGGCGCTTTGTGCATGGCTATATCGGGAAAATGTTACTTAAGCCTTGATAATATGAATTATTCTGCAAATCGCGGAGCATGCCTTCAGCTTTGCAGAAGAGCCTATCTTGTTAAAGATAAAGAAGAAGGATATGAGCTTGAGATTGATAAGGAATACATCATGTCGCCAAAAGACCTTTGTACCATTGGTTTCCTGGATAAAATAATACATGCCGGAGTTAACGTGTTGAAGATAGAGGGTAGGGGACGTTCCCCCGAATATGTTAAAACTGTTACCGCCTGTTATCGCGAAGCAGTTGATGCTATATTTAACGGAACATACACAAAAGACAAGATTGATGAGTGGATCTTGCGGCTTGGATCTGTTTATAACCGCGGATTCTGGGATGGTTATTACTTGGGAAGAAAAACAGGCGAATGGACGGAGCAATATGGTTCGCGTGCAACGAAAACCAAAGTATACATCGGTAAGGTGACCAACTATTTTTCGAATTTAAAAGTTGCTGAAATAAAAATCGAGACGAATGAAATCGGCGAATCGGATGATCTGCTTATCATAGGCCCTACCACAGGAGTTGCTGAAATAAAGATTTCTGAAATACGCATTGCCCTCGAAAAAACAAAATCTGCAGTAAAAGGTAATGTTTGCTCCATTCCCATATTAGAACTTGTAAGGAGAAACGATAAAGTATATAAACTTGTAGATTCGGAATAGGCATTAAAAAAGCCCTGAGAAATCAGGGCTTTTCTTTTCTATCTCTTTTGTATCACCAGTTGTTTACTGTTAACCAGATCACCGTTTGCCGAATAAACAATCACGGTATATACTCCATTGCTGAATTGCGAAACATCCAGTTTCAAATCATTAGAACCCTTTATCAAACTATAATTATGCATACAAATCTTCTGACCAAGATAATTTATTATCACAACTGTAGCATTATTTTCTTCAGAAGCAACAACAGAACAAGTTACTTCATTATTTGCGGGATTTGGTTTCAAAATAAAATAATCGGCAACATTTGAATTACATGAAACGGCAACCGGATCAAAAGTTTTAGAGTTGCCATTGAAATCTGTTTGCTTAAGCCTGTAATAGGAAACAGCAAAAGCGGGAGCATCATCCTTAATATTATAATAAAGCGGGCTATTGCTGTTACCTGCTCCTTTTACTATAGTAACATTTTCCCACGTTTCACCATCTTTGCTGCGCTCCACTGTATAATAATCGTTATTGGTTTCAGTAGCGGTCGACCATGAAATATCAACATTGTTATCAGCGCATCTTGCATTGAATGTCATCAGTTCAATTGGTAAAATTGCCGGAGCCATAATGGTACAACCATTATTAAAGTATGTGCTGGCAGCAAGGAAGCATCCGCTGCTGCTGTTGCAATTAGGAAAAGAAATAGCATCCCCATCGGCATGACTGGTTAACATATCTGTATTATAGCTATAGTCAATAGTTGTTGTGCCTGCTGAACTGGTAACAATTGTCCTGAAGTATCTCGTGGGAGGTATTCCATCATTTTCATTTGCCCAGTTTCCTGAGTTTTTCCATGTGGGATCATTTGAAAAAAGAACATATATAGGACCCCTGCTGCAAAAATTAGAGAAATCATAAGTATAACATAAGCCCGACTGTGTAATTACAATTATTGAATTTGCGGGAATAGTTCCTGCGGTTAATGCATCGTAACATAACGTTCCGCATCCGGCCTGAGTATTCCAGTTATTGACCCATGTTGTATTCGAAACAAAACTTTCTGTATAATTAGCTGTTGGCGGACTTGCTGTTCCGTAATATACCTGAATATTAGCTGCTGCAGTTATACCATCAGTAACAGAAATAGGATTAGAACCTGTACGAAAAAATAAAAGTTCATTATTGCCCTCCGTACAGGTTCCATTACAGGAGTTTACTAATATTCCGGTTAATTGAGGATAAACAGTACAAGAACCTGTCAAATTAATAGTTAAAGCAGCAGCAGAACTTCCTGTTATTGAAGGTCCGCTGCTCACCACTCTTATTTTATAACCCGCTCCGCTTGGTGTTTGCGCAGGAATGGTAATATTAATAGTTCCGGAAGGATTCGATCCTGAACTTGCCAATGTACCAATATTCACCGGGGATGTAAAACTTCCTGTAGCATCTGAAAGTTGAGCAGTAAATGTATTTGCTGTAAACGTTCCTGAAGAAGTAAAAGCAACCGTACCGGCTTTTCCAGCTGCACATGTTACAGCGAAAGGAGATGTTGAGACAACGCCTGTAGTGATTGTATTTGACGATGCTATAGTGGAGGCACTTCCTGCAAGTTCTGAAAGATTATAACATGGTCCTGTAGTACTATACTCATAAATAGCAAAATAATAAGTTGTACTGGGTTGAAGATTTGTCACGGTAACAGTGGTTCCGGTACTGTTGTACACAACATATCCTCCGCCGCATGAAGTACCTGAGCCATAAGCTGCATTGGCAGTATATGATGACCCGTCAACAGGATCAGTAGGAGCAGACCCGGCTGCACAAACCACCATTACATCATTACCCGTGCCTCTTGTCCAGCCAACAACAATACTCGAACTTGTAATAGCGCCGGTTGTAAAACTTGTTGCCTGTGTCGCAGGAGAAGCACAGGAAGCCTGAACATTTATTGTGTAATCTTCCACTTCGCCAAAAACTGTTGTACCACATGGGCTGATACTGCTGTTATTATAATCAATTCTTACACGCATCCTGGTACTTCCAAGTGTTGCACCAGCGGGAGGTGTTATTGTCGCTGTATAGGGTCCATAACCCGGATTACCTGTCACACTAATTGCTTCGCCGGCATCAGTAAAAACATTATTTTGGTTCCAGTCAACCCAGATGCCGCAATAGTCTAAACTATAGCCATTGCCATTTGTAATGGTTATTGTATTTGGCGAGCCAATGGTCATATTAGTTGATAAAGCCGTATAATCATGATAACCGTCAGAAGCTGTTCCAGTATTACTTATTGATCCACACTGGACTCCGGTAATATATTCATCTCCTCCTCCGGAGGCAGAACAATAGGAAGAACCTGAAGCAGCAGTGCCGCTCACGGTGAAATCATCCATCCTCCATTGAAATGTAGTGGAACATTTAGATGTCCATCTGAAATGAAGATTTGAAATACCTGCAGCCCCGGCAGGTAAACTGATTGATGATACTAAAGCCCATGCCCCTACACCGACATCGGTAAAAGCTGCAGCAGTCCATGTTGAACCATCCGGACTCCATTCAAAAATTGGAGTGGTAGCCGAAGCTGACGATCTGTAACCACCCCATGTAACAGTTATATTCGTATATCCTACAGTTGATAAATTATTACTGAATATCAGATATGAACCATTTGAACCATTAAGGGCATAATAACCTCCTGATGATCCTGCATAACCAGAAGAGGTAGGAGCACTCGAACTTAAACACCATGGTGTTGCACCTGATGTTGTCCATCCGGTTACACTGCCATCGAAATTTTGAGTATATAATGTTGTTGCTGAAGCAGCTGGTGTTGTAAAATTTGATTCGGCTCCGTATGCCGTGCCAAAACCATTTGTTGCATAAGCCTTGTAATAATACTTTGTACCTGGCGAAAGGCCTGTAATAGTGCTGGTATACACACCTGTTCCGGTTCCGTCATTAGTGGTGCTGTTAGCAATAGTAGGGCCTGCGGAAGTATTCCAGCAAACACCTTTTGCCGTAACAGTACAACCACCCGTTCCTGCCGAAGTTACATTGCCTCCACTTGATGCGCCCGAACTGGTAATACCCGATGCCGCTGTTGAAGTAACCGTGGGGGATGAAGTGCAGGAACCGCCGGCAGGAGTTGTAATTGTACCACTTACAAGAGCAGTTGAATAATTATAAGCCAAGTCGTAATTTATAATTGCATATTTATAACTAGTGGATGCAGCAACTGTGTTATCAGTATAGTTACCCGCCGATCCATCTGTTGCCCCCCCACCAAAAGAAATTACGGTCCAGTTACCGGAACCATCATTTTTTGGACCGCTTGTGCCTCCGGCAACAGAATAAATACCCTGGTTATTAAGTGTTGGTGCGGCTGCACCAGTATTAGTTGTTCTAAGAACGACATATCCCTGAACACCTGTAGCCGGAGAACCTGCATCGGCTCCATTTGTCCAGGTAAAACCTACAGAAGAACTGGTAATTGTTCCATTGGTGAAACCCGAACCCACATTCGGAGAAGTTAAATCTGAAGTAGAATTTGCATCTGTATAAGCTACAACATCGTCTAAATACCATGTCCTGGCGGTAGCACTACCATTAGCAAAACCTATATCAATCTTATTATTTGTAGTTTGAGATAATCCCGTAGCAGCATTCCCCGTTTCTTTAATATCATCGGAATATTGAGCATAAGAAGTAGTTAAAACTGTTGCAGCAGAGTGATCCGCCATGTTATAATTATTTGCACTAAACCAAAGTCTTCCACTTCCAGTAATGCTTGATATATATGCCCAACAAATAATATGTAAATAATTATTTGAAGCTACTGTAAATGCATTAGAATTTTCAATATAATCACAGTAACTAATACCCACATTGCAAATACCGTAATTGGTAAAGTTAGCTGTTTGAATATTATTAACTCCTGTTCTTGGCGTACCCGCATTAAGTGTATAGGAAAAATTACCAGAACCAGTAGTAATAGCCCATCCCGTTCCGGGAGAGGCAGTATTAGCTTCAAAGCCTCCGTTTGTAAGGCTTTGACCCCACCCATTCCCTGCAAAGGCAAGCATTGCAAACAGCACACTTAGAAATATGCAAAGTTTTTTATTATATGTTATTTTTGTTACTTGCATTTTCGATACACCTTTACCGATTTAGTACTTTACCATGTAAAGATACTAAATTAATAAGGTATTGTCAAGTAAATCGATTAATATATTACCAACAATTAGACATAAACACAAATAAATCAGATAAAAACAAGTTTGCAATAAATAACAACGTTTGTTCCATTCCTATAACAAACCTTGTCCGGAGAAATGATAAAGTGTATAAACTTATATATTCGGAATAGGCATTAAAAAAAGCCCTGAGAAATTAGAGCTTTTTCTTTTATCTCTTTTGTATCACCAGTTGTTTACTGTTAATCAGATCGCCTTTTGCCGAATAAACAATCACGGTATATACTCCATTGCTGAATTGCGAAACATCCAGTTTCAAATCATTAGAACCCTTTGTCAGATTATAATTTTGCAAAAGAATTTTCTGACCAAGATAATTTATTATCCCAACAGTAACATTATTGTCTTCAGAAGCAAATACTGAACAAGTTACTTCATTATTTGCTGGATTTGGTTTCAATATAAAATAATCGGCAGCATCTGAATTACATGTAGCTACAACAGGGTCGAAATATTTGAAATTACCGTTGAAATCAGTTTGTTTTAAACGGTAATAGGTATTATCAGCATAAGGTTTGCTGTCAATAGCGCTGTAATAAAGTGTAGTATTACTGTTGCCTGCGCCAGGCATTACAGCAACAATTTCCCAAGTTTCACCATCCTGGCTGCGTTCCACAGTAAAATAATCGTTATTGGTTTCGCTTGCAGTTGACCAGGTAATATTAACGTTGTGGTCGGTGCATTTCGCATTAAATGACATCAGTTCAATTGGTAAAACTGAAAAACAAATTGGCGATGCTGCTATACCAGATGTAGGAGTAGCCGTCATGGTTATTGATACCTCATTAGCCCCGCTTCTGAATTCATAACAGAGAGGTTTTCTGCTGTACAATTGATTACCACCTCCGGCGCTTCTTACGGTAACAACAGGAGAGATGGAATATTCGTTGGAAAGGCAACCACTGGAATTTGTTGATTTGTTAGCTTTAACAACATAGGCGCTTCCTGATCCACCTGAAAAATTTGTAATTGCGGAAATGGCGTAATTACTACTGCTGCCAAATTGATCAACAAAAGAGCCAACAAACCCCCATACGTCAGTACCATCCAGATTTACCGTACCATATCCTTTTGACTGAACAAGATTGCCGTCCCTTGTAATTTCGAATAAGATCAGATCATAACTGCCAATACCTCCGTTTTCAGTTACCACACCGACGATAAACGTATTGAAGGAAGTTTGTTTTATAGACCATGGCCACGTATAAGCCCCGAAATTAAATGATTCCGCCCATACAATATTTCCGCTTGCATTGGCTACCCTTGCTAATTCAATTGTTCCTGCACCCTCACAACGCATAGCAACAATAATATCATTTGATCCGTCAGAGGTTACCGCTGCTATTGCTTCTGCTTCCATGCCGGCACTAGCTTGCGGACCGGTATAATAAGTTCTGCACCATTGAACAGATCCTGCAGAATTTGTTTTAAGAATAAATGCTTCTTCATCATGAAGATAATAAGTACCAGGATATGTACAATAGCTTTCCAAATCTATAGTGCCACCGCCAATAAAAATATCTGCTCCGACTTCTGCTAAGCAAAGGCCTATATCTTTACGTGCGGAATCAAGCATTAATGAGGGGTTTCCTGACCAGCAGAAGTTTCCGTCTGAATGTCCGAATACTGAAGGCTGGGGTGGATTGTACCCCCCTCCGCAATAAGCCAGACTGTATTCTTTTACAAAACCATCGCCATTCGCCCCTGTTGCAGTATCACCGTTAGAACCTGTTCTGATCAGGAAAATATCCTCTGCTCTATCATACCATATTGTTCCAATATTTACTGCAAACTGTCCATATCCATCAGGACAACCGCCGCCAGCTAAAAAGTGGCTGGGCGGAGAGTGTGAATTATACTCTTCAAAGAAATTACCGGTAAAAGCCAAATCACCATTAGCTAAACTAATAGCATCTGACGCAGCACCCTGTCCGAATCGGGCAGCTATATAACGGTTATAACCGAAAGCCGAACCAGGAGTGCCTGTAATGTGATTAAATGTACTTATAATTGCATTCTGCGGAGATCCATATCCCTTGCCTGGAATTACAGAATTACTCCCGTCAATTTTCCTTATTTTAGTCATGCCGAACCCGCCACTACTCGCTGACAAATTCCATGAATTTAATAAATTGCCCATGGTATCATCAACGATGACCGGATTTGGATATATAGATCCATCCCACTGAGCAACTCCGCCCATAATCATTTTATTAGCATTAATGTAGAAACCTGTTTCAGTGTATTGAGGATTACTGGGTGTATAAATATTTTGAAAGCCGCCGCTACCCGTATGATAGATATATGTATTTACTGCTGTGTAAACGGTTCCGCCCGGATTTGTTGCATACGCGCAGAAATAATAAGTGGTGCCTGCTGTCAAGCCGCTGACTGTTTCGCTAAATGCTCCTGTGCCGAAGGATCCCGGCTGGTCCACATGCGACACTCCTCCGGGGGGAGAGAATGAAGAAGTGCTGTAATATACACCTCGTTGGGTAACATTGGAACAACCAATTGCAGTGATATTCCCGCCCATAAGCGCTTGAGTGGGCGTGACAGCAGAGGCAGTTGGTGAAGAAATTGAAGGTCCTGTATTGATTCCCGTTCCTGAAGCTGCAACAGTTTGTGTTGTTGCTCCTGTACTGGCATTGGTTATATTATTTGGGTTATAAACCTGAACCAGGGTAGGTTTGAAATGTACATAAATAGTGGCATTTACATTACCGCCGGCAGGTACTATTGATAATGGTGATAATGAAGTGTACCAGGTTATAGCATCTGTTGATACTTCAAAACCGGAAGGAGGGGTGATAACAACATTTGCCGACAGGCTCGAACCTGTAACCGTGTACGATTGATAAGATGAAGAAGAATTGATGCATTGACTTCCAAAATCGGATAGAGCGCCAGTAACTGTTAATAAAGGAGTGCCAATATAATTAACTGTAACTATTGCATAAGAACCACCTGTCAAACCCGGCCACAATCCAAAATTATCATATCCAGACATCCAAATAGTAAAAGTATTTAATCCATCTACAATATACCCTCCGGCTGGCATAGATTGCGGTCCATAAGTATTTGAGCCAGAACATGAACAGTTATTAGGGGTTTGTGGGTAAAAATTTCCACCCCAACCATTCAATTGTGTAGAATACCATTGACCACTGTTGCACTCAATACCAACATCATATGTAACATTCACAGCAGTAACAGTACTTCCGGCAGGTAACGCATCAGTCCAGGTTATCCTAAAGTTATTTGACCATCCATAATAACTACCACAAAAGTTTCCCATATCGGGCAGATTTGCATTTGATGTTATATAATACGTTTGGATTTGGCCAAAACTTATTTTAGTGCATAATAAGCATGGCAGAATGGCAAATAAAAAACTAACAAAAATGTGGAGTTTCTTTATATATTTCATTTTTGTTATATCAATAGCAAATAAAAATACTTGTAATATACAATTCTTAATACCAAAGGTAAAGATATAACATTTTATAAGGCAATGTCAAGAAAAATAACAAATATTTTTTAAATATTCAGACATAGGGACAAATAAACCGGTCTAAAGTCAATGGAAAGGCGATATTAGTTCCATTTCTGCCGCAATGTTGAAGATCTAATTAAGTTTCTGAAAGTAAGAACTTATCTGCACCGCTAAAAACGTTCCCTCAGAAAAAGGTTACGTTCCCTAAGTCGATGCGATTTATCTTGACTTTCCTTTTATTAAAATGTATAATTGTATTAAACAATCGTTCTTTGAAGTATTGATGGTTGGGAATGTTATAAAGCTTTGTTCACTAATATCAGACGTGCATATCGTACCAGTAACAACATCTTCAGTAACAGTAACAACATCTTCAGTAACAGTAACGACATCTTCAGTAACTGTAACGATGTCTTCAGTAACTGTAGCGATGTCTTCAGTAACTGTAACGATGTCTTCAGTAACTGTAGCGATGTCTTCAGTAACTGTAGCGATGTCTTCAGTAACTGTAGCGATGTCTTCAGTAACT
>JBEKEO010000016.1:0-35525 GCA_050013795.1 Bacteroidales bacterium | reverse complement strand
AATATTAAGAATAGAAATGTTATTATAACAGAAATAACAGATATTATTTTGATTCTGGAATTTATTTTCCGGGTTATAATTACAAAGAAAAAGAAAATTGGAACAGTTACCATTCCGTTTGGTCTTATCAGGGCAGTATAAAAAATAATAATCAACGAAAGGACATAAAACTTTAGATTGTTATTTTTAACTGCCTTATAAATTGACCATGTTGAAATTACCAGCATTGATGAATAAAAGGATTCGGTATGTATATATAAATGCCATTGAGTAATAAATGGATTTATAAGGTATAATCCCGCCGAGAGTAATCCTATTGTTTTGCTTTTAGTAATTGATTTTCCCAAATCGTAAAGAGCCAGGGAAGAAAGTAAAGCAAAAATCAATTGTATTATTAAGACGAATGATAAATCGAGTCCTGAAATTTTTACAAAAGCAATTACAAAAGCGTACCCCATATAATTCTCTTCACAATCTGCAAAATCTTGGTGGTTTATTATTTTATCCGCTCCATGAAGGAACCTCATAGAATCCATTCCATACTGAATTCCGCCATGCCCGCTACATAGTTCCCCTTTTGTCCAGTTAATATAATTGAGATATAAAAATCTGCTTAAAAAAAGGATAATTAAAAAGAAATATATTATTCTTCTATTTACCCTATACCATTCAGATAAACGATATATTATATCTCTTAACATTAATAAATTAAGCAGTATTAATTTTTGGATATTGAATCTATTATAACTATCAAATCCCTGTATAATTAAACGGGGTGATTGCTTTTAATTCTTTCTTCACTTTATCCTGAACCTTGAGTTTGTCAATGAATTTGTGAAGCTTTTCTTTGGTTATTTTTTCATTGTTACGGGTCAGATCTTTCAATGCTTCATAGGGTTTGGGATATCCTTCTCTTCTTAAAATAGTTTGAATGGCTTCGGCAATAACTGCCCAGTTTTGGTCAAGGTCTTTGGAGATCTTTTCCTCATTCACCACAATTTTATCAAGACCTTTCATCAGCGATTTTAATGCAATAACAGTATGTGCAAGGGGAACACCAATATTCCTCAACACAGTTGAATCGGTAAGGTCACGCTGAAGACGTGATACAGGAAGTTTTGCTGAAAAATGCTCAAACAATGCATTTGCAACGCCAAGATTTCCTTCCGAGTTCTCGAAATCAATAGGGTTAACCTTGTGTGGCATAGCCGACGAACCAACTTCACCTTTCTTTATCTGCTGTGTGAAATATTCCATCGAAATATACATCCAGAAGTCGCGGTTGAGGTCAATCAGGATAGTATTTATACGTTTCAGGTTATCAAAAAAAGCAGCAAGGTTATCGTAATGTTCAACTTGTGTAGTGGTTTGGGAACGTACCAGTCCAAGCTTTTCATTTACAAAAATGTTTGCAAAACTTGTCCAGTTTATTTGAGGGTATGCAACATGATGCGCATTGAAATTGCCTGTAGCACCGCCGAATTTTGCAGAGAAAGGAGCTTTTTCCAGTTGTTTTAGCTGAATTTTTAACCTTTCAGAAAACACTTTTATCTCTTTTCCCAGCCTTGTTGGCGAAGCAGGCTGACCATGTGTGCGTGCAAGCATCGGGATATTATTCCATTTATGGGTAAGTTGGTCAAGCTTTTTAACAAGCATATCGAATAAAGGTAAAAGGAAACGTTCGCTCGCTTCTTTAAGCGATAATGGAACAGCCGTGTTATTTATGTCCTGCGAAGTAAGCCCAAAATGAATGAATTCGGAATATTTGGCAAGCCCCATCCTGCCGAATTTTTCTTTCAGGTAATATTCTACTGCTTTCACATCGTGATTGGTGTTTTTTTCCGCTTCCTTTATCTTTAATGCTTCGGTAGGATTGAAATCGCTGTATATTTTCCGTATTTTTTTCAGCTGCTCCTTCCCAATTCCCTTAAGCTGCGGAAGCTGCAATTCGCAAAGCGAAACAAAGTACTCCACTTCTACAAAAACCCTGTAACGTATCAGGGCATATTCTGAAAAATATTTGGCAAGTTCGTCGGTTTGGTTTCGGTAGCGCCCGTCAACAGGGCTTATTGATGTTAAGGCTGATAATTCCATCGGGATAAATTTTATATGCAAATATACGATAACTTGGTAAAACGCTGATAATGCTTACATTTTATGATAAATAAGCGAAAATGGATGAATAAGTGCATAAAAGAATAAACAATCTTGTTCATTTTGGCCTCATTTTTATCAAAAAACATGTAATTGTTGTTAAGAAATACATCATTCTTTACAAGTTTGCTCAATAAATGGACAAAAACGGCTAAAAAGTGATGTTTTTGAGGGAAAATGGTAATTTTGTGAGAGATTAAATAGAATAGATGAAAAGAATATTCATTTTTTTAATAATTATTCCCAGTTCATTATACATATATGGACAGAAGACTGATTCTACTGCAAAACAACATTTTTCCCATAATTATTTTTCAATAAACCCGTTGAATTGTGCATTACAACAAGCTGGCATAACCTATGAATACAAAACCCGTAGGTTTGGCTTTAGCATTACAACGGGATTTGTTTATCATGAATATGGTGGGTTAAGTCAATGGTTTATGGCTGGACCATCAAGTTATGAAAATGATTATAGTAACTATTCGGGTTTTTTTATTGATCCTCAGATAAACTTTTATTTAACGAGGAAAGATAAAATTAATGAAAAAGGTAACCTGTCTTATATTTCAATAAAATTTGTATATATACATATAAAGTGTGATTCAACAGGAATTTATCTTTGGGAAAATGGCCCAGATCAAAGTGGGCTTTACAGAAATCAAGTTGACAGATGTAATATTACAGGCGCATTTATTTCATTTGGTGTAAAACATTATAAGAAGCATTTTTTTTATAATTACTATGCTGGCTTAGAATTGCTTAATGTCAATCATAATATGGTAGTTGCCGGTCAATATGTATTAGAAGGTGGTTACATATTAGACGATGCTGGTTTTAATACTTTTCACTTCCCCCAAAAAGATTATTTTACTCAAGGAATAATTACTATAAGCACAGGCATTAGCTTTGGATATAGAAATTAATCTCCTTTAGCATTTCTTCATTCATAGACCTCAAACATCCAACTCTTTTTCTTTTTTATCTTTGCCGCAAATACTCCGCATACATGCGCAAGATTTCGAATCCATATATCAAGGTTAAAGAATACTGCTGCTTTGGCTGTTCGCCCGATAATAAAACAGGATTGAGGCTGGAGTTTTATGAAGACGGCGATGAAATATATACCGAATGGCAGCCTACACAATACCTGCAGGGATATGTTAATGTTGTTCACGGCGGAATACAATCAACCCTTATGGACGAAATTGCCGCTTATCAAACTAAAAACATCGGGGGTAACTTCAAGGATAGATGTAAAGCTTAAAAAGCCTGTCTATAGCAATAAAGGCAAGGTTTATTTAAGAGCAAGGCTTGTGGAAGTCAAACTAAGAATTGCACAAATAGCTGTTAATTTATTTGATGCCGATAATAATGTTTGCGCTAGCGGAGATGTTTATTATTACATTTATCCGGTAGATGAAGCAATTAAAAACCTTTGTTATCCCGAAGATTATTCAAGTTTTTTTGAGGATTAAATTTGCATTCTCTTAACATGATTAATTCATGAAGAATATAAAAATATCCGCTGTTTCATACCTTAATACCCTTCCTTTTGTTAATGGAATTAAGAATTCAGGAATAATTAAGAATTATGATCTGCAACTTGATATTCCGTCAATATGCGCCCGGAAGTTTATAAATAAAGAGGTTGATGTTGCGCTTGTTCCAGTTGCAGCATTAAATAAAATAAAATCATATAAACTGCTGAACAAATATTGTATAGGCAGTATTGGTAAAGTGCGGACAGTAATACTTCTTTCACAGGTTCCGCTTCAGTCTATAAAAACCATACATCTCGATTACCATTCCCTTACATCGGTCAATCTTGCAAAAGTACTCGCAAAACTGCACTGGAAAATATCTCCGGAATGGGTTAACCTGGATGAATATACTGAAATGAATATGCCGAAGGTAGAAAGTCTTGTTGCTATCGGCGATAAGACCTTTCTCCTTGAAAATCATTTCAAATATGTTTTTGATATGGCTTCCGAATGGAAAAATTTCACGGATTTGCCTTTTGTTTTTGCCTGTTGGGTAGCTCATGAAGATGTTGATTCGGAAGAAATTGAGCAAATAGAGCAATCACTCGGTTGGGGGGTAAATAATAAAAAGCAGGCTATTGAAAACTTATTCGATAAAAAGAAATTTCCCTCTATAAACATCGAAGAATACCTTGAAAAGAATATTGACTTTATTTTTGACGACCAGAAACATAAGGCAATGAATCTATTCTTAACATACATAGATGGCATAAACAGTTAAAATCTAAGTTATAGTTTAATAAATATTATAAATTTTTCTGCGTTTTTATAGATATAATTTTTATTTTAGCAGCATCAAACAAATAAAATCAAAGACCTTTTTGCTATGAAAAGAAAGCTGTTATATATTATTATACTTGTTTTCCTTGCATTTTCATTTAATACTATGGCATCAGAAAGCCAAAATGATACTATTAAATCAACCACTGCAAAAGGAAAGAAAAAACCATTCAAAAAACTAAAAGCATATTTCCGATACAGGGATGCCGATTATAATGGAGCTATACGCATTTATCGTGAAATATATGAAATTGATAGAAACGATGCAAAACTCGATTTTCTGATTGGGAAATGTGAAGTGGCATTACAAAATATGGATCAGGCTATTTTATTTCTTCAGAATGCAAAAAAACTAAACCCCAATGTTGATAAAAGCCTTCATTTTCTTTTGGGTGAAGCCTATCAGTATCTTGGAGAGCTTGATGGTGCTATATTGGAATACAATATATATAAATCAACATTGAAACCTTCGAGAATAAAGAATGATCCGGTTAAGGACTTGCTCAACCAGGTTGAAACCGCAAAGAATTTAATGGCACATCCTGCTAATGTAAAAATTAAGAATTTAGGACACGATATTAATTCGGAATATGATGATGGTGCACCGCAGATAACCGCAGACGGGAAAACACTCTATTTTACTTCACGAAGGCCTGATACCAAAGGTGGTGGAATTGACCCGAATACAGGCCAGTATTATGATGATATTTATTCTTCCACTTGGAATGATGAGGTTAATAAGTGGAATCCCGCACTTAATGTTGATGAACTGAATACTCCCGGGCATGATGCCGTTCTTGGAATTTCTTCAGACGGAAATACAATCTTTGTATACAGGAATGTACCTAAAGTAACAGGGAGCGGTGATATTTATTTTTCAACTAAAAAGGCGGATGGCAAATGGCAAACTCCAAAGCCACTTCCGAAGCCAATAAATTCTTCTTTTTTCGAAGGATCATGCAGCATTTCACCTGATGGGAATTACATCTATTTTGTAAGTGAACGGAATGGCGGTTATGGAAATGGTGATATTTGGAGAAGTAAACGTATTGGAAAGAACCTGTGGGAAAAACCTGTTAATCTTGGTCTAACTATAAATACCGAAGGTGATGAAATGAGTGTATTTATGTATCCTGATGGAAAAACTCTTTTCTTTTCTTCGAATGGGCATAATACAATGGGTGGTTATGATATTTTTATGTCTCAGATGAAACCGGATTCTACATGGACAGAACCCATAAATCTCGGATACCCAATAAATACTACAAAGGATGAAAAAACATTCACCATGACCGCTGATGGGAAAAAAGCATATATTACCAGCAATAAGGATAATGGATTGGGAGGTTACGACATTTATGAAGTTGATATGAGCAAGTATGTTTACCCGATGAAGATTGAAGGTCAGGAACATGAAAATAATGCTGCAAAAGTGGAAACAGATCTTTCTATTTTAAAAGGAAGTGTGATTGAATCGTCGGCAGCACAGCAGGTAGAGGCTGAGATATTAATTAGAGATGTTCTTACATCAGCCACAACAAAACTTTATACAAATGAAACGGGTGATTATTTTATGACTCTTAAAGGTGGAAGAGATTATGAAATCATGGTGGATAAAGCCGGGTATAAGAAATATTCAGAAACAATATCACTTCCCTTAGATAAAGAAAAAACCGCTACGCTTGTGAAGCTTATTATACTAGAAAAACTTCCCGAGAATCAGAATAAATAGGAATTTGAAATAATATTTTAAAATACTAAGGGCGCAGCCAAAGGCTGCGCCCCTTAGTAATATTTATCCAATTTACTTTAACGTATTTCCATTATATATTTCTCCACAAACTCCCTTACACATCCTTCACCGCCTTTTTTAGATAAAACAATATTTACTGCTTCTTTCACAAGTGGAACTGCATCTGCAGGACATGCCGTTAATCCTGCTTTCTGAATAACAGGCATATCGTTGATATCATCGCCAATGTAGGCTATGTTTTCAAAACCTATATTTAATTCCTTACACCATTCCTCCAGCACTTCTGCTTTCTTCCATGTGCCAAAATACACTTTCTGAACGCCCAGTAATGCTGCCCGGTTCTCTATGATGTGGCTGTTTTTCCCCGAACTTATAAAACCCACATATTTGCCCGCTTCTGTAAGCGTTAATATAACCAAACCGTCCTTTGCATTGAATTTCTTCTGTTCATCGCCACTTTCGGAATAATATACTCCTCCATCAGTAAGCACTCCATCTATATCAAGGGCAAGAAACTTGAATTCAAAACTCTTAAGCAAATAATAATTCTTTTCCAGATTTTCGATGATAAGCCTGTCGACAGGGTAATTAAGCGCTTCTGCCAAGGCAACCAACTCCTGCATGTTTGGTTCTTTATCGCTGTTCTCAATGGTCTTCATTGAATGCGCAGACATATTGCACATCATAGCAAGCTGCTCATGTGTCATTTGCCTTTGTTCCCTGAGGAACTTGATGTTCTTATGGATAAAGGTCATATTATGGTTTTGTTTATGGCTTTAGCTATAGGCTTTAGTGTCTCAAAAAGCTTTTTAAATTCTTCATGATTCAGCTGTTGCGATGCATCTGATTTGGCAACTTTCGGATCAGGGTGAACTTCTATCAGTAATCCCTCCACATCCATGGCCATGCAGGCTCGTGCCAGATCAGGAACACCATAAGCGTAGCCCATTGCATGACTTGGATCAAGAACAATGGGAAGATTGGTATATTCTTTCAAATAAGCTACGCCGCATAAGTCAAGAGTAAAACGTGATTTAGTTTCAAATGTGCGTATCCCTCTTTCGCATAATATCACCTGTTCGTTTCCTCCCGATAATATGAATTCTGCTGCCTGAACAAACTCCTGTATAGTGCTGCCAAACCCTCTCTTTAACAGAATAGGTTTCTTGGCTTTCCCGCATCTGCGCAAAATGCCGTGGTCGTACATGGATTTTGCCCCTATCTGTATCACATCGGCATAATCAATCACAGCATCAATGTGGGTTGAATCCCTCACTTCGGTGATTACCGAGAAATTATATTTATCTCGTATATCTGCCAACAGCTTCAAGCCATCTATGCCCATGCCCTGGTAGCTGTATGGGGAAGTACGGGGTTTAAAAGCTCCTGCCCGTATAGTGTGCAATCCAATTTCCTTAATTAGTTCTGCTGTTTGCGTGATCTGTTCTTTCGATTCCACACCGCACGGACCAATAGTGAGCAATGTATTATTGCTTTTGCCGCCTATGCTGAATTTCCCTATTTTAATTTCTCTAATATCGGGAGAGTATTTCTTATTTGCCAGTTGAATATCGCTATCAAACACCCACGATCTTTCAATATGCTCAAGATATTTCTCATCAACTTTCTTCACTGCATGAGGAGTAATGAGAATGGTCTTGTCTTCCGTGAATAATTCAACAGCTTCGTGCTTCTGTGCAATTTCCTTTGCAAGAGGTTTGGGAATATTTTTATTCAAATAAATTATCATGATTCGCCTTTGATAAGGTTATTAAATTTTATTGCGCCCACTAATTTCTTCTGCTCGTTCACTACAGGCATGAAAAGCACAGGGAAATCGAGGTTCTTGATGTAGCCCAGAATATCCGACACCGTTTCCTGCTCGTAAACATAAGCGGGGTCGCGGTTCAGCATATCCTTAATCTTTATGTTCTGTATGTTGTCGTAATTTTTTATAAGGCCCTTTCTCACATCGGCATTGGTGATGAGTCCCTGCAATAGTCCATCATTATTTACAACAGTAGTGAAACCCATTTTATAATCATCAATAGATTTCAGCACATCGTAAAATGTAACCTTGTCCTCCACCAGCACAGGGGTCTCTTCAATGTCGAGCATAAAATCCTTCACGCGGTAATGCCCTTCCACATCGTCGCTTTTTAGCTGCAGCAAAGCAGAGCCAATGAAATCGTTTCGGAAAAGATAGGAGCCTATCACCACCACATTCACTCCCATGTTGCGCAGTATGAACGAAAGTTCTTCGTTAATGCCGCCGTCCACATGTATCTTTTTGCCGGGGTAACGGTTCCTGAATTCGTTTATCTTTTTAAAGTTCTGCTTGTTGAATTTGCCGCCGCTTTCGCCGGGGGTAGTGGTCATGAATAGAATGAAAGAGAAAGCATCTTTAAATTTTTCAAACACCGAAATATCGGTTTCCGAAACTATGGCAAGTCCCATGCTAGCTTTTAAACTTGCAGGGATGCTGAACTCTTTCGTTATATTCTCAAACTGGAAAGTAACGTATTCTATTTTGTTCTCTTCAATCAGGCTGAAGTATTTCTCCGGCTCGGGGGTAATCAGGTGAAGGTCGATAGGGGTATTGCTGTGCTGCCTTATCTTTTTAATATCATCGAACACCGAAGGATTATCGTTGCAGTCGATATGGAAAAAGTTTACGCGGTGGGCATCCAGTTCCTGCACCAGCGAAACCAGTTCCTTGTCCTTGCCCGAATATATGGATGCAGAGATTTTCAAATAATATATATCTTTAGCCGAAGCACAAAAATACATATTTGTTTTGAAAACAAAGGAAGATAATACTTCTTTATAGCTAAATAGAAGTTAACTACACCTGCCTTGCCGGCAAGGCGGAGAGGATACAAAGAAGGCACAGAATTCTAAAGAGAAATTGCTGACTACCTTCTTTTCTATCCTTAGGCCTTCAGCATAAACTGCTTTCTTACTCTTTAATAAACTTCCTCACCTCTATGCCTTTATATGTTCTCACTTTTAAAATATACACCCCGTTTGTAAAGGCTGAAACATCTATGTCGGTTTTATTGTCTGTAGCTGCAAGGGTTTTTATCAACTGACCTTGTATGTCGAATAGTTCTATTACCGCAGGCGAGCTTTCTATTGTTATATCATTCGTTGCAGGATTAGGATAAACCATAATGTTGCTTTCATTACTATTGGTTTCCTGTATTCCAACGGTTGTTCTGAAGAAAGCAGTAATTCCAAATTGTCCGTTTGCAGCACTGTGGTATAAAGTAGACCAGCTTCCAATATTGTCTATCCATTGATGGTTATCATCGGCTACACTGTCGAGAGGGGAATTATCTATAGCTAATCCAAACCAGGCTGAATCTTGGGTTACACCAACATACATATCGCCCGAAGTTATCTGGATATTGTGTGAAGTAAGGTCACCACTATATATTTCGTAAGTTTGACCGGTAACTCCTCCTGCAGACGGATTTGCAAAAGCTGTTGAGCCTAAATAAATCTGTGATACTCCACCATGTTTTGCTCCTGCCGGATCGGAATAAACTCTCCATTTACATCTGGAACCAGTTGAGCCATTACGAAAATAAGCACGAATAGCGCAAAGCTGCGCCGGATAGTAGGAAGGAGTAAATCGTACAAAAATGCTAAACTGATCATTATTTGCAGAACTGCCCCATTGCGATTCCATTGAACCATCATGGAAGAGCATACTGTCGCACTGGGCCAAAGCCTTGATGGCAGGAAGAGAGAAAGCCAAAAACATAATTAAGATGTACAGTTTTTTCATACTTTTGGTGTCAGTGATTATAGTGCTGACGCTGCACTTTTTAGTTAATATTTAATTTGTCGACGAACAAAAATACATATAAGTTTTGAAAACAACAAGATATTTAAAATAAGTACTTAAAGTGCCTTAAGTTGGGAGTGCCTAAAGTTAAATAGTAGGCAGCGGCAGTCCGCCTGCGGCGGAGAATAAGCGAACATTTGAACAATAGAATAAAGAACTGCCTACTGCTGCTTCCTAGTGCCTACTTTTAACTTTAGGCACTCAAGGCACTCCAAACTCTAGGCACTTATAAGTTTCTTCCAGATAAGGTCCTTTAATTTCAGCAGTCCTTCGCCGGTATGCGAGGAAATAAAGATATGAGTAAGGCGTGGCAGGTGCTTTTTTATGTCGGCTTTCAACTCCTCATCAATCAGGTCGCTTTTCGAAATGGCCAGGATCCTTTCCTTATGAAGCAGTTCGGGATTGAATTGCTTCAGCTCGTTAAGCAGTATGTTGTATTCCTTTTTAATATCGTTGCTGTCGGCAGGCACCATGAAAAGCAAAATGGAATTACGCTCAATATGCCTGAGGAAACGCACGCCCAAACCTTTGCCTTCGTGTGCGCCTTCAATGATTCCGGGAATATCGGCCATTACAAACGACTGATGGTCGCGGTAAGCCACTATGCCCAAATTAGGCACCAGTGTGGTAAAAGGATAATCGGCAATCTCGGGTTTAGCTGCGCTCACCTTCGAAAGCAATGTGGATTTGCCTGCATTCGGAAAACCCACCAGTCCAACATCGGCAAGTATCTTCAGTTCCAGTATCTTCCATTCCTCTTTTCCGGGCTCTCCCGGCTGGGCATAACGGGGTGTCTGGTTAGTTGATGATTTGTAATGCTGGTTTCCCTGCCCGCCTCTGCCGCCGGGCAATAGTATTACGGTTTCTCCGTCGGTGGTTATCTCGCATTCCACCTTGCCTGTTTCCGCATCGCGGGCAATAGTTCCAAGCGGAACTTCAATGATGTAATCTTTGCCCGTCAGCCCTGATTTCTGGTTGTTGCTGCCATTAGCGCCGGGTTCGGCAATAACATGCTTCATGTATTTAAGGTGAAGCAGCGTCCATAGCTGCTTATTCCCTTTCAGGATGATATGACCGCCACGACCGCCATCGCCACCGTCGGGCCCGCCTTTGGGAATGTATTTAGCGCGGTAAAGATGTGCCGAGCCTGCTCCGCCTTTACCTGAACGGCAGCAGATCTTTACATAGTCGACGAAGTTTGATGATGGCATGGTAGTGAATTAACTGAAATTATATTCTTGTCCTTTTTGCAAGAGTCACTCAGAGCCGGACATTGCAAAGCATTGTGGGATAGAGTCCGTGTCGAAGAGTGGCTCGTAATGGTCGACTTCGACACGTCTGCAAAAATACAGACGGCTCAGCCTGACCATTAAATTTGTTATTTTTTATTACTTTAAGTTATAGTCGATGGTTTTGCAAACCCTTTCGAAAATCTCGTCAATAGTTCCCAGTCCGTGTACTGAATGAAGCAGGTTCTTTTTAGTATAGAAATCAAGCAAAGGTTTGGTTTGTTTATTATAAACATTCAATCGCTGGCGAATTATCTCTTCGGAATCATCCGTCCTGCCGGATTCCAGTCCTCGTTTAACAAGGCGACGGATAAGCTCTTCATCATCCACATCAAGTGAAATAACCAGCGATACGGGCATTCTACGCTCTTCCAGCATTTCCTCGAACTTTAAAGCCTGAACTATAGTACGCGGGAAGCCATCGAATACAAATCCTTTTGCATCCTTATACCTGCTCATCACGGATAACAGCATATCTATCACCACTTCATCGGGAACAAGCTCGCCCTTATCCATATAAGCCTTGGCTTTCATGCCAAGCTCGGTTTTATTGGTTGTCTCGGCACGGAAAATATCACCTGTGGATATGTGAACAAGCCCGTATTTATCTGTCAAACGAACGGAATGCGTTCCTTTGCCTGCTCCCGGAGGGCCAAATAAAATGAGATTAAACATGTTTATAAAATTTATACGTTATTCAACAATCTTGTATATATCAGTGAGGTTACGGCCGAAACCATCGTAGTCAAGTCCGTGTCCGACAATAAAATCATTCGGAATCTCAACGCCAATGTAATCAATTTTGATATTCTTCCTGTAAGCGCCAGGCTTGAAAAGCATTGTACATATCTTTACTTCATCGGGACCAAGTTTATTAAGGCTTTCTGTGATATCTTCAATTGTATTTCCGGTGTCTACAATATCTTCAACAATAATGATTGATTTACCCCTGATATCTTCATTAAGACCAATAATGGTCTTTACAACTTCTGTGGTCTTTATTCCTGCATAAGAAGCTAACTTCACAAACGAGACTTCGCATTGAATGGTAAGTTCCTTGAACAGATCGGCGGCAAACATAAAAGCGCCATTCAATATTACCAGGAATACCGGATCTTTGCCATTGTACTCTTTATTTATCTTTTCGGCAATATTGCAAACAGCCCTGTTTATCTGCTCTGCAGGTATTGATAATGAGAATTCCTTATCTTTAATTTTTATTGATTCCATAAAAATCAAGTGTTTTATTAAAAAGAGTGGCTAAATTACCATTTTTATGAATTCAGTGATTTATATTTTTTTATAAAAATAAAATAAGCTTACTTTTGCAATACGTTAAATCGAACTTTTCTTATGGGAACAAAAGAACCAAGAGTAAGCATTATAATGGGCAGCACTTCCGATATGCCGATAATGGAAGAAGCCGCTAAAATACTGGAAGAATTCAAAATTTATTTCGAGATAAATGCCCTTTCGGCACACCGCACTCCGGATAAAGTAATGGACTTTGCAAAGAATGCTTACGACCGTGGCATTCGTGTAATTATTGCAGGAGCAGGAGGCGCAGCACATCTTCCCGGTGTTATTGCGGCATGCACGCCTTGTCCGGTTATTGGTGTTCCCATTAAATCTTCAAACTCTATTGATGGCTGGGATTCTATCCTGTCAATACTTCAAATGCCTTCAGGCATTCCTGTAGCAACGGTTGCATTGAACGGTGCTGCCAATGCTGCTATTCTTGCCACTCAAATGTTAGCAACAGGCGATGCAGAACTTCTGCAAACTATCCGCAATTATAAAGAAAAACTGAAAGACAAAGTATTTAAGGCTAATATTGAATTAGCCAAAAGCATAATAAGATATAAGTATAAAGTGAAGTCAAATTTTAGGGTGAATTAGATTATTTGTAATAGCGTCTTTCAGGAAACTTGAATCAAGTTTCTATTTCTGTCTTCTTCCGGCATGCTGCTGTTTCCGCTGTCCTCTTTTGTTTTGCCTGTTCTGCTTTTTATTGCCTTTGTTAGCCTGTTTATTTTTCCCTTGTTTTTGGTTCGGCTGGTTAATTACCTGTTTATCATTAGCCTGATTATTACCTGAAGGTTTTGTTGTTGGCTGATTAGTTGTTTGTTTACCCACAGCCTGATTGTTGTTTGCAGGGTTTGCTTTCGGCTGGTCGTGTTCCGGCTTTTCAAGCGGCTGAATATTATTTGGCTTTTTATTATTCATGGGTTTGGCATTATTTACCGCCTGCTTTTGTGCCAGATTTGCCCTGTTTGCATTATAATTAGCATGCGCAGGCTGGTATTTGCTTGCCACTGTATTTGAAGTTGTACGGTATGACTGATAATAATTATTAACCACTACAGTGCGGTTAACATATACAGGCCTGTACCAGCCATAATATCCCATGCAATAAGGGTGATAATATCCCCAGCCCATAGGATACCATGGATTCCACCAGCCCGGATAATAACCCCATCCCCAGGGCGAAACCCAGGGAACATAAAATGGATCATATATAATGGGAACGCAAGGCCAGAACCACACATTCACAATTATAAATCTAAGGCTATTTACAGCCGAAGCAGGACCTTTTTTCCCGGGCTTTGCTTCGCTTTGGTCAACAGGTTCAACATATACGCTGTCGCCATAAAGTTCTTTGTCTCCAACAATTTGCAACATGGCGGTTTTGTCCCCAGTCTTTTGGATTTCAATAACTGCCACATCCTGAGATTCAGTTTTACTAACAATATCTCTCAGTATGATTGCATGAGAATCACCGTTAAGCTTATCTATGACACGAATATAATCTATGGAATTGTTTCCGTCAAGGTCAAGGTTGTTAACATGATTATCAGCCGTATTGAGTTTCTTTTCAAATTCTTCCAGTGATTTTGATTCCTTAAACATCTGCAAGGCTCCCTGCAGGCTGAAATTATCACCCGGAAGACCGGTACTGTCGGTTGAAGCGTTCTGTGCAAACAGCTTATTTGCCATAAGCAGCATGCAAACAAATGCGATTGAGATAAAAGATTTCATAGTACTTGGTTTTTGTAATTGACTTTTTAAATGTTTCAGTTAATAATACACTTCAGAATAGATTACCCTGATGTGCGAAATAACTTCGTGCAGGTTATCAAAATTTATGCCAATAATTATTTCGACAAATCAGTACTCGAAGTATTCTCTGAAAACCTCCTGCAGGTATGCTTTCCCTGCTTTTTCAATGGAGTCTTTCTTGGTGGTGGTCAAATTCTCTTCAAGGAATTTATGTAAATTATGTTCATAAACGAATTCTCCGTCAGAGCATCTCCAGTTTAATCCTACCTCGAAAGCGCTGTAGGTAAAATCCGGGCTGTATGGATTAAGCAGGTTCTTACTCCACCTGAACTTGTCACTTTTCATCCCTAGCTGATGAAGCAAAGTAGAGGCAATATCAACCTGTGAACCATATTTGTCAATTTGAGTCCCTTTGTATTCATCCATTAACGCGCCACCCATAAAGAGCATCGGTATTTTTTGGTATGCACAGCTCCATACCGGATACCCTTTATAAGAGTTATGTCCATGATCTGAAACTATTATGATAAGCGTGTTTGCATACCATTTTGTTTGTTTAGCCTTTACAATAAAATCTCCCAGGCAACTATCGGCATAATGAGCGGCATTAACATATTCCTTTTCAAGCTTAGGCCAATGAATTGTTTCTTTATAATTAGGAATGTCGTAGGGTGCATGAGTGCTCATAGTAAAAAAAGCAGTAAAGAAAGGTGTCTTCTCATTATTTATGTCACTAAGCAATCTTGGAAAAACAAATTCATCATGTATGCCAAGTTTGCCTTGTGGCATACTACTGCTGAAATCTTTTCCTTCCACAATCCGGTCAAAATTATTGGAATAAATATATCCTCTTATATTTCCATACTCTAGATCACCTCCAAAATAATATGAAGTGTAATAACCATTTGAAATAAGCTCCTTTGTAAGGATTGGCAACTTAACAAATTTATAGGGTTGGCGTGCAATCTGGGCAAGGGGAGTGGCATGGCTTCCTCCGAAAACCGACGACATTCCCTGCTCAGAACGAGAACCGGAAGAATACATATGAGTAAATAATATTCCTTCTTTTTCAATCTCCCTGAAACGAGGTGTTATTCCCTTCTCCCCTCCGAGAGATTCAATCAGGTCGGCCGACCAGCCTTCCAAAAGGATAAGCAATATGTTTGGTTTCTTTGTTTTCAGAACCAAAACAGTAGTATCCTTTTTTACTTTATTTATTTCATCAACTATTCTTTTAGCTTCTTCTGGCTTATAATAACTGAAAGGGTTCTTATCCAGAGAATAATAATTCTGATGAAGGCTGTGTATCATATTCCATCCGGAATTAACGGCAACAAGGTTAAGCACATCATGTTTTGAAAAATAGGCATCGCTCTGGTTTATCGGTATCTGTTGCAATCCGCCTCTCAGTCCTATTCCTATCAATACAAGGGTTATAATAAAAAATGCAATTGAATAATAAAACTTAACTGCTATTGTCCCTATCCTGTGCCAGAACCACCTTCTGAAAACAAAGAATCCGGCTAAAAACTGAATTAAAAGAATAGCCAGCAAAAGGAAAAATACGCCTGTAGAAGCAGAATTGTATATCTCAGTAGGGTGAACCAGGTATTTAATCACCTTTGAACTCAGCTTAGTTTGCCATTCATCATATATGCCAAGTTCAGCAGTTGTTATCAGTGCATAAATAAATATCAATATTGAATGATAAATAAGCAGCAATTTATTTATCCAAAACTTATGATGTAAAGCCTGAACTGTAAGCATTAATAGCGGGAATGCCATAATATAGCATATTGTGCTAAGATCGAGCTTCAGCCCGTGAATAAAAACGCCAAGTATGCTTGCTGTATCTATCCCACTTAAATATCTCCGGTAATAGATTAGGAAGATTATCCTCGACAATGCAAAAAACAAAAACCAAAACAATACCTGCTTGCCAAATGATCTTAAAATATTTTTCATTTACGTTTTTAAAAAAGCAAAAATAAAGATAATTGCTGAATAAAAGTTCAGTCAGTTTTTGACATGTATTTATGGAGTTGTTGAAGAAACAGGAATGATCTTTCCATTCATATTCCTGTGTGCATTTAAAGCAAAGTTATCAATAAATTCAGCCATCTCTGCGGGGCCTGATTGGGCTTTATATCCGGGAAAAGCTTCAGCCAGCATTTCTGTTTGTACAGAACCCAGTGCAAGACAATTCACTTTTATATCCTTTTCTTTTAATTCCTCAGCAAGGCATTCGGTAAGTATAGCAAGAGCACCTTTAGAAGCACTGTAAAGCGAAAGTCCTGAAAATTTAACACTTCCCTGAAAACCACCCATACTGCTAATATTTACTATATGTGAGGGTTTATTAAAATAAGGAAGCAATGCTTTGACTATCAGGAAGGGGGCTTTAGTGTTTACTGAAAACATAGTATCAAAATCCTCAGATGTAAGCTTTTGGATGCGTTTATTGATAAGGACACCTGCAATATTTACTAGAATATCTATTTTTTTTAACCTGTCGAGAACATGAGAAAGCAGATCTTTTTCAAAACCTTTTTTATCCAGATTTATGGAAACTGGATAAAGGTAAGAACTGTTTTTGCCAACAGGGATTTCGTTCGAAAGTTTTTGTAATGCCGAAATATTCCTTGAAATTGCAATAATCTGGTTGCCTTTCATACTGCAGAAATGCTTAACTGTTTCGTAGCCAATGCCTCTCCCTGCGCCTGTTATGATTATGTTCATGATTAATTTTAGTTCTTTTTCAGTATTTTAGACAAAAATACATAATCATTGTGAAAACATATTACTTTTTATCGCCGAGTAACTAATATTACATAAACAGGAAATAGTAACTTTGCTTTATCTTTCTACTAGTAATAAAGGCCGATGCGAAAAATTACGATATTTATTTTGTTATAATAAAACAAAACAATATCTTTGCAGTCCTTTTTAAAAAAGTATTTATAATTAATTATCAGAAAAGTATGTATTTACCAGCAGAAAAGAAGAAAGAAATTTTTAAGGATCACGGCAAATCTGAATTTGATACCGGTTCAACAGAAGGGCAGATAGCACTGTTTTCATACCGAATAAATCACCTTACCGAACATTTAAAAGAAAATAGAGCAGATAATGGAACTCAGAAAGCGCTTACTGACCTTGTCAGCAAAAGAAGAAGACTGCTCGATTACCTAAAGAAAACGGAAATTAACCGTTATAGGTCAATCATTAAGAAATTAAAAATAAGAAAATAATAATGTTGTTTTCCTAAGCATTGAAAAAGGCAATTTTAAAATTGCCTTTTTTTGTATTTAAAGGAAATTTCAATTAATAAACAAATAAATAAGTTATGAGTATATCAGGAATTCAAAAATCGTTTGACCTTGGTGATGGAAGGACCATCACACTTGAAACAGGGAAATTAGCAAAGCAGGCCGACGGAAGCGCCGTAATTAAAATGGGCGACACTATGTTGCTTGCCACAATCGTTACAAAAAAAGAAGCTGCCGAGAATGTTGACTTTTTACCATTATCAGTAGAATACCAGGAGAAATATGCTGCTGCAGGCAGGTTTCCCGGAGGTTTTTTTAAAAGAGAAGCACGTTTATCAGAATATGAAATATTAATATCAAGATTAGTTGACCGCGCTTTGCGCCCACTTTTCCCCGATGATTATCATGCAGAAACGCAAGTACAGATTACTTTAATTTCAGCAGGTAAAGATATTATGCCTGATGCCCTTGCCTGTCTGGCAGCATCAACAGCCATTACTGTTTGCGATATTCCTTTTCACGGACCAATTTCCGAAGTAAGAGTAGCTCGTATTGATGGCAAACTTAAAGTGAATCCTACTTTTACCGAGGTTGCCAATGCGGATATTGATATTATGGTTGCAGCTTCAATGGACAATATAGTGATGGTTGAAGGGGAAATGAAAGAAGTTTCTGAAACCGATTTAGCAGAAGCATTAAAATTCGCTCACAGCGCAATAAAGATTCAATGCAAAGCTCAGATTGAATTGGCTGCAATGGTTGAAAAAGCTAATCCTAAAAGAGAATATTGCCACGAAAATAATGATGAAGAATTAAGAAAAGCTGTTAAGGACGCTACTTATGCAAAAGCTTATGCATGCGCTAAATCAGGTAACAAAAACAAACACGAAAGAGGGGAAGCTTTTGAAGCAATCCTGAATGAATTCATTGAAAGCATTCCCGAAGAAGAACGTGAAGCAAAGACACCTTTGATTAAAAAATATTATCACGATGTTGAGAAGAAAGCCATGCGTGATATGATCCTCATTGACAGGTTTCGCTTAGATGGCAGGAAACTTGACGAAATACGCCCTATTTGGTCAGAAGTGGATTATCTGCCTGCTGCTCACGGCTCAGCCATTTTCACAAGAGGTGAAACACAATCTCTCACTACTGTAACATTAGGCACTAAGCTTGATGAACAGGCTATCGATGGTGCAGTGGTTGAAGGAAGAAACAATTTTATTCTTCATTATAACTTCCCTTCATTCTCTACAGGCGAAGTAAAAGCCAACAGGGGAACCAGCCGTCGTGAGGTTGGTCATGGAAATTTAGCTTTGAGGGCATTAAAACCAATGATACCCGGAACGGATATTAATCCTTATACTATCAGGGTTGTTTCTGATATACTCGAATCAAATGGCTCTTCATCAATGGCTACCGTATGCGCAGGAACTATGGCTCTGATGGATGCAGGTGTTAAAATTAAAAAGCCGGTATCAGGAATTGCTATGGGACTTATCACCGATAATGAAACTAAGAAATATGCTGTACTCTCCGATATCCTTGGTGATGAAGATCATCTTGGCGATATGGATTTCAAAGTCACCGGTACAAGAGACGGCATCACTGCTTGTCAGATGGATATCAAGATAGACGGGCTTTCATACGAGATATTAATGGAGGCTTTATTACAAGCTAAAGCAGGAAGACTTCATATTCTTGGAGAAATTGAAAAGACAATAAAAGAACCGAGAGCTGATTACAAACCTCATGTTCCAAGAATTGAAAAGATGACCATTCCTAAAGAATTCATTGGCGCTGTTATAGGACCGGGTGGGAAAATAATCCAGCAAATGCAGAAGGATACCAATTGTACTATTATGATTGAAGAAGTGGGAGAATTTGGCATCATTGATATTTTTGCCGTAGATAAAGCAGCCATTGAATCCGCAAAAGAAAAGATACGCAGCATAGTGGCTGTTCCTGAAATTGGTGAGATATATAAAGGAAAAGTAAAAAGCATTATGCCTTTCGGAGCATTTGTTGAAGTGCTTCCTGGAAAGGACGGCTTACTCCATATTTCCGAAATTGAATGGGCACGTGTTGAAAAGGTTGAAGACGTGCTGAAAGAGGGGGATGAGATAGAAGTGAAGCTTATTGAAATAGATAAAAAGACCGGGAAAATGAAGCTTTCAAGAAAAGTATTATTGCCCCGTCCACCCAAGGAAAATAAGGAATAATGTAACTAAGCCTGTATCGTCTGCGTACAAACGGCATATTCTGCCTTTGCTATGAGACAATTAAAGATTACCAAACAAGTAACAAACAGGGAAACAGCTTCTCTTGACAAATACCTTCAGGAGATAGGGAAAGTAGGGCTGATTACTGCAGAGGAAGAAGTTGCGCTGGCGCAAAAAATAAGAGCTGGTGACCAGTATGCTCTTGAAAAACTTACTAAAGCAAATTTACGATTCGTAGTTTCCGTTTCCAAACAATACCAGAATCAGGGATTAAGTTTACCAGATCTTATTAATGAAGGAAATCTGGGTCTTATAAAGGCAGCTCAGCGTTTCGATGAAACCAGGGGATTTAAGTTCATTTCATATGCAGTATGGTGGATTCGCCAGTCAATACTTCAGGCACTAGCAGAACAATCACGTATTGTAAGGCTTCCGTTAAATAAAATCGGGGCTATAAATAAAATCAATAAAGCTTTTTCACAGCTTGAACAGACTTATGAGCGTGAGCCAAACGCTGATGAGATAGCCGATCTTCTTGAAATATCTGAAGGAGAAGTAAAGGATTCGCTAAGGAATTCCGGTCGCCATGTTTCTATGGATGCACCGGTAGTGCAAGGCGAAGAAATGAATATGTACGACCTAATTAAAAATGAGGATGGCATAACTCCCGAAACAGGTTTACTTTTTGATTCTTTAAAAAAAGAGATTGAGCGCAGCATTTCAACATTAACATTGAGGGAAGCTGATGTAATACGTTATTATTTCGGATTAAATGATTCTATTGCATTGACTTTGGAGGAAATAGGTGAAAAGTTTGACCTGACAAGGGAGCGTGTTCGCCAGATTAAAGAGAAAGCAATAAAAAGATTGAAACATACTTCGAGAAGCAAAATTCTGAAAACATACTTAGGATAATTTAAATTATGTAATTTTGAGGTTGAATGCAAATACAAATATTAAAGCATTCAACTTTTTTTATTTTTTATTATGAAACATTACATATCCCCTTCGATACTTTCAGCTGATTTCGTTAATCTGGAAAAAGGCATTAAAATAATCAATGAAAGCAATGCCGACTGGATACATATTGATGTAATGGATGGCGTTTTTGTTCCCAATATCACTATTGGTTTCCCGGTTATCAAAAGGATAAAGCAGGTGGCGAAAAAGCCTCTTGATGTTCATCTGATGATAGTGAAGCCTGAAAGATATATTGATAAGTTTAAAGATGCTGGCGCTGATATTTTAAGTGTGCATGTGGAAGCCAGCAAGCACCTTCACCGGACTATCCATGCCATTAAAGATGCAGGAATGAAAGCAGGGGTGGTATTGAACCCTCATACAAATATTAACGTGCTTGAAGATGTCATTTCCGATGTTGATTTGGTTTGCATCATGTCAGTAAACCCGGGCTTCGGGGGACAGAAGTTTATTGAGAATACCTATTCCAAGATAATTAACCTTAAAGCGCTTATCAGTTCGGCAAAATCGAAGGCATTGATTGAAGTTGACGGGGGCGTTGATAACACCAATGCTGCAAAGTTGCTTAAATGCGGTGCCGATGTGCTGGTTGCGGGCAACTATATTTTCTCCTCGAAAGACCCGCTGAAGACTATTAACAAGCTTAAAAAGTAAGCAGAAGTCAGAGGCAGTTTAAAGTTATACACTGCATACTGCCAATGTTTACCTGCCCATCGGCAAGCTGTCTACTTAATTTTTATTCATCAGAAATCTGAAACTGCTTTTTCACATTGTCAAGTAAAGCTCTTTCGACAGGGGAAATGGAGCCGTGTATGGCGGCAGCTTTTTCCATAAGCTTATATATCTTCTGCCTTTTCTTGTGGTCTGCAGGCATACGGATAATAAGGGCGTTGTTCCTTGCCATATCAAACATGTGCTGTATGTTGTCCAGCTTGTATCCCCACTTTTTGGCCAGCCTTGAAGCCATATCAATTTCGGCGGCATCGGGGGTGCCATCGGCAGCCAATACCACCAGCACGTTGTTAAATGCATAATCGCGCACATCGTAAAGGCTATCAAGCTTGTCAATATCAATACTGGCAATTAGGCCGTCCTTATTTTCTTCGTGGAATTCCCTGTAGCCGGAAGCATCAAGGATATCGGTAATTATCCATTCGTTCTTGGTGCTGTTCAATTCGGCGCCGCAATACTGGCACTTGGTATCGGTGGTATCTTTAACCGGTCCGCCGCAAGTGGGGCAGCTATGCGCATACAGCGAGCCTTTGGATTCGCCTGCTTTAATATCCCTGCTCATAAGCACTACTTCGGTTTTGCTTAATACCATGGAATCGAGTAAGGTGGCTCTATTTTCTTCAAGCATTACACGCTGGTAAGAAGAGCGTATGGCAATAGAGAGAATGTTTTTATTATCGCTCTGGTGAGCGCCTATAAGGGTAACATCGTTAAGGTATATCCTGTTGTAAACAATGTTGGCTTCCTCAAAATGACTTAACCTTTCGTACAATTCATCGGTTACAAAACGGCGCATGATGGTAGCATCCTTTAACGCCATAGCCGTAATTATTTGCAGGTAGCCGTTGCTGGCTTTATCTTCAATGTTCTGGATAGAGAAGTCGCTGTTCTCTTTTTCAAGTTCATTCACTTCTTCTGCAAGGGCAGATTCTTTTGAAGCCTTAGAGTATGAATTAATGTAATCGTCGGCCTGGGTGATTTCAGAAAGTATCCAATCGTAATCGCCAAGGTTGGTAATGGTTTTGCAATAGGTACACTGGCTAACATCACCTGCATTCTTAGGGAGTTCAGCGCCGCATTTGGGGCAGTTCTGCGTGGTATAAAGGTCGGTTTCGGCAACTCCTTTCCTGCGGATAAATGTCCAGTACTCAACAAATTCTTCCGAGCCTCCCGAATTGAACATTGGATATTTACCGCTTACGAATTTATCTACTATAGAAGCCATGATGGCAACGTGAATAATATCGAATTCCCCGTCGTATTCAACCTTATCAATCACTATGTTCTCCACCTTCAGGTTTTCGATTATATTCTTTTGGTCAAGGATATTCATCATTTTGAACTGTATATTCAAACGCTGGTACATACCGTCGGATATGTATTTACGCACCTTCGCCATATCTTTCAGCATCCATGCTTCCTGTATCTGGATGAAAGCCTGCTTAACCTTTGCTTTGAATGCTTCTAGGTTAAATGAAGGGTTTACCTGCATGTAACCGTCCAAGGCTTTTTGCCTGTCGGCCATATCGTCCGCAGGCAACTGGTTCAGCACAGATTGTTGCACATTCATTTTGTTAAAATACCATACCAGGAAGATTATCCCCCCTATAACAATGAGGTTCCAGGGAAAAGGGATCAACATGAAAATATAAATTAGTCCTCCCAGTCCGCCGCCGCCACCGCCGCCGCCATGACCGCCGCCTCCGCCAGCACCGCCTGCGCGGGCATAACCATCGATAGTATAAAGTGAAACCATCACTACTATTAAAATAGCAGCAAGAATGAAATACTGATTACGGATAATAAATTTCTTCATGATGTACGTTTTAATAAAATCAAAAGTATTAAAAAAATTGGAAACAGCTTTGCAAAGATTAAAACCTTTTATTATTTCTCTTTTGTTAATTTTGCCTCTTTATTCTGTTTTAATGGCAAAAGGAAATAAAATAAAATGGTTGGGAAAATGGATGCTTAGGCTGTTTCTTTTCTTTTTTGTTTTCACATTAACACCCGTAGTGCTTTATAAATTCTTTTCGCCTTCTATTACACCACTTATGTTTTTGAGGGCATTGGCTATGAAAACTTCAGGTGATACGATTCATTTATCATATAAATGGATTCCTATTGATGACATGTCGCCATACCTTTATCGCGCAGCCATTGCTGCCGAAGATGATCATTTTATGACGCATCATGGTTTTAATTTTGGCGCAATGGAACAGGCGCTGGAATCGAACGAGAAGAATGAAAAGTTTATAAAAGGGGGAAGTACTATAAGTCAACAGACATCAAAGAATGTTTTTTTGTGGCCTAACCGTGATTACCTTAGAAAAGGACTTGAAGCTTGGTTCACTATATTAACTGAACAGCTTTGGGGCAAGAAAAGGATAATGGAAGTTTACCTTAACGTGGTTGAACTGGGCGATGGCGTTTTCGGTGTAGAAGCAGCTTCGATGAAATATTTTAAAAAACATGCCTCACAGCTTAACCAGTGGGAAGCAGCTTCTCTTATAGCGGTTTTCCCAAACCCACACATATATAAAGTGATTAAACCTTCACCTTATACACAGCGATACCGCAATGCAATTGTATACAGGATGGGCATGTTACCAAAAGTGGAATTTAAATAAAGTTTTCGATATACAGTATAACGGTTCTTTGTTTTGACGATTACAGACCGATCACTTTAAAGCTTTTTAATCCCTAACTCCCCGGCTATCTCATTCACTTTTTCTATAAGCATAGGCATAACAGGGATACCTTCTTTCATGCGGATAGCAGTATTTTCTCTTTCAGGATCACCGGGAACAAGCACTTTATCATGTCCATCAGCAGGTTTTGAATTGCGGAAAGTCAATATCCATTTATCCATCATTTCTTTAAACTCATCAGCCGGACGGAAAGCATCTATTCTCATAGCACCAAAGAAATGCCCTGTTCCTTTCACGTCAGAATTTTCCTTAACAGGTAAATAAGCAACCGAAGGTGGTACCCATGGACCATACCCTGCTCCTGAAAGCATGGCAGATAAAATATCAACAATCGAACCAAGGCAATAACCTTTATGGCTTCCATGTTCGTAATCGCCGCCAAGTGGAAGAATAGCACCGCCTTGAGTAAGAATATTAGGATCATTGCTTGCATTTCCAGTTTTATCCTGCACATATCCCAAAGGTGCTTTCTTTCCCTTTTTATGCATTAGGTCGAGTTTGCCACGGGCAATAGGAGTGGTGGCAAAATCGGCAACAAAAGCCGGTTGCTTATCAGCCGGAACAGCTACAGCAATAGGATTTGTTCCCAGTAATCTGTCTACAGAGAAAGTGGGGGCAACAAGGGGATTTGCATTCGTCATGGTAATGCCTATCATGTCATGTTCAAGAGCCATCATGGCGAAATAACCTGCGATACCGAAATGATTTGAATTGCGCACCGAAACCCATCCTGTTCCAACACCTTTTGCTTTATATATAGCCAGCTGCATGGCTTTTTTGCCTACAACCATTCCCAGCCCTGCATCACCATCAACAACGGCAGTGCTTGGTGTTTCGTGAACAACACGAATATCTGGTTTGGTATTGATGCGTTTTGATTTCCAGAGGTTGTAATAATCTGGTATTCGTAAAAGTCCATGCGATTCAATTCCTCTCAATTCTGCAGCCATCAGCACATCGGCCACAACAGCAGCATCTTCATCGCTGCAACCGGTTTTAATGAATAGGTGTTTGGTGAAATCGAAAAGATTTTGATACGAATACATAGGTGTTTTAATATTAATTTGTGATTTTGCGATTCATTAATCCTACTTTCTTTCTTTTTGGTGCCAAAAGAAAGTAGCAAAGAAAAAGCATTGGAAAATTTAAAAGCCCTGCGATGGTCGTTTGTCGCACCGGCTAAGCTATCCGGGCCACGACCATCCCATCCGTCATCGCACAAGAAGCCGCCCCACCAAATTTTCCTTTGCCCACCCACTTTTATTTTACTGCTCTTACTGCAAAAGTAATACTTATACTCTTAAAGTTTGTGGGTTTTTGTTCGAATGTTCAACTGTTCGATTGCTCGTTTATTCAATTTTTTAATTGTTCTTTTTCAGTTAAAGCAAAAGTATTATCGGTAAAATTCATCAGCAGCAACGAAGGTTTTGCATTGATAATATCGCTTTTATCATCATAATATTTTTCGAAATGCTTAATGTTGATAATAATAAGGTCAAAGTTGTTCATGTAGGTAATCGTCGGCATCATGGGTTCTTTGAATCTGATATTTGAATTACCGGCGAATGGAGCAGAGTTTATCTTTTTCAATGTATCTTTATCATTGGTATCCGGCAGAAAGGTTATACTGCATTCAGAATTCCTTAACAACCTATAGGCAATATTCAGTAAATTATTCACAGAATAAAAATCAGACATTATCAACACATTTGAAATAGTTTGCACATCTTTATCAATAAAAACGCCTACATTGCAGTTAACCATCTCAATGATGCTCTTTACCCTGCCGCCCAGCACATTTTCATTTAATGCAGATTTTGCCGCACCCATTAAAAGTAAGTCGGCTCTTTCTTTATGCGTGGTCCTGAGAATTTCTTTGGTAACATCCTCAGTGGTTTTGTAAATTGTTTTAAGCCTAATATCCATTTCATGAGCACAAACTTTAATAGGCGCAAAACTAATGTCTTCGTACTTCATAGCTACTGAACGAGTAATTTCCGTATGCGGTGTAAGATGCACGGCAGTATAATGAAACAGGTTCTTTTCTTTGGCTGAAAAAACATGAATGAGCTTAAGCAATGATTCCCCCATCTTGGGCAGTCCGAAAGAAATAAGAATGCGCAGGTGTTTCATTTCGTGATGAACCGCAAACTTTTCCTTTTTCCTTGAAACATACTCTATCAGGTTAAGCGTGGGGCCTGTCATGAAGGTAGTGACAAGAGTCATAATGACCATCATAGTAAATATCTGCGGAGAAAGAACGCCGATATCGTAACCAATATTCAGCACAATCAGTTCCATCAGTCCGCGGGTATTCATCAGGGTGCCAACAAATAAAGAATCCTTCCACCCCATACCTGTAATACGTGCAGCTATAAAGCTTCCGCCAAATTTACCCATGATGGCAAAAAGGATTATCAGTCCGCATATCGCCCACATATCGCTTTGATCAAGCAATCCTATTTCGGTTCGGAGACCTGTAAGGACAAAGAAAAGAGGAAGCAGTACCACCAGGGCCAGGTCTTCTATCTTTTCGGCCATTATCTTTTTGAAGTTGGCATGTTGCGGCATTATGACTCCGGCAAGAAAGGCGCCGAACAATGCTTTGATACCAATGATCTCGGTAAAGAATGCCGAAATGAACAACACAACAAATACAAAGGCGATGATCTTTTTATTCAGGATTTCTTTGGTTATATAAACTGACCCTATCTTTTTCATCATAGGCTGTATAGCGAAAATCATAAAGGCAATGTACACCGCTGCCAGTAAAATAGTGAACAGCGCATTCATGGGGCTTCCTGCCTGAATAATGGCAATGATAGTAGCCAGTATGCACCATGCCGTAAGGTCATCGATAGCAGCTATGGTGATGATATGTTTTCCGAAAGCGGTAGTGGTAAGTCCGCGTTCCTGTATGATTCGGGCAAGCACAGGGAAAGCCGCTATACTCATGGCAATACCGATGAACAACGCAAAGCCTATGAAGGATGTTCCTGCTGGAGCGAAGGAAGCATAAAGAAAATAGGCGAGCAACACCCCAAGGAAAAAGGCAAACACTATGCTGGTATGGCTGATGACAAGCGCCGACCTCACCCTAAGTTTGATCACATTTAGATCGAGTTCCATGCCTATGATGAACATAAAAAGCATAAGCCCCACCTGACTTAATATTTCGAGGTATTTCATGCCGCCGGCAGGGAAAACAAAAGCAAAAGCCAAGGGGAAAAAATGTCCTAGCAGCGAAGGGCCTATAACTATTCCGGCAATGATCTCGCCTATCACGGTAGGCTGACCCAGCTTACCTATGATAAAGCCAAATGCACGGGAAAAGATAATGATGATGATGATCTGCAGCAGCAGTATGCAAATAGGGTGACCTATCTTATCGCTAAAAAAACCGATTGTCCTGCTTAGTGTGGTATCAGTGCCGGGAGTAACAGTATTGTTTGTGTTTACTGAGATTGCCGAAGCAGGAGTTGTATTGATAATAGTTTCAGTAGCAACTTTATTAGTGGCTATGGGTAATGTTTTTCCTTTTTCGAGCAACAGCCATATAAGCCCTCCGAAGATAAGCAGCACTACGATATAAAAACTGAAATTCCGCTTCATGGGCAATATTAACTCATGTAATTTGCAAAGTTAAGTCATATTTATGATTTCAAATTAATGGTGGAAAAAATCTTTACATTATTCGTTTCAGGAAAGAAAAAAATATTTACTTTTACAACAACAAACATTTGAAATACTAGTATTATGGGAAAAGAAAAATCAGTTAAAAAAGAAGAAAAAAAGGCTCCAACAAAATCTCTAAAAGAAAAAAGGGAAGCTAAAAAACTTAAAAAGCTAGCCAAAGGCGGCTTTTAACAGCTAAGTCAAAACGGGTCATGTAAATCATGGCCCTTAATTTTGCAATAATTTTTATACCCTAATAAAAAACGCCGCCTATCAGTTCAGGCGGCGTGAGTACTTAGCATTTAAGCTTCATTGAGTACTATAAGAGCGGTGTGGTGAATGGACCGCTCCAGGGACCATCCAGATTCGGATGCTTGCTTTTTGCCCATCTGAAAAAGAAAACGACCATTTTCACGGTTTCCACAGCAGTTGCAGCCAGAACAGGCAGGTTGGTAGTATTCTCTGCTGTAGAAATAGTGAAATTAGCCTTGGTAGAATGTGCATCAAGCAAACGCGAATCGGTAGGATGTAACGGCAAATTTGCTGTCCCCGAATAAAACACAGCCCACTTATACTCAAGCAGGTCGTACCCTTTAGCCTTATGGGCGCGCCCTTTTAGAGCCTTCTCCGTGTAAGCCTTTATATGTACAAAACCGCCTGCTTCTGCTATAATCCTCACATAAACAGCTACAGTAACCAGTATGGTTTTGTCAGTAGATAAAGGTACTACCGGATGGTGGATGCTTGGCACGGGCTTTGATAAACTCAGCGGCAGGTTAAAGGTGCTGCAATCAATGGAAGTCAGCCCTGCTGTTGCTTTTACCTTGTAAATCAGCTTATTTTGCTTATCGTACAGAACAGTTGCCTCAATAATATTTGTCAGGTCATTCTTCCTGTCGGTGGTGTAACCGCCCTTTTTATCCTGGTAAAGCAGGTAAATCGGGGCCCACTGGGTCTGGAAAGCCTGCCATGCGCTAAGGTTGGCTGCTGACCAACCGAAGCGGACATAATTCTGCGGCGTGCCCTGTATAAGATAAGTATTCGTTTCCACAATAAATATGCCGTAACCTTTGATATCCCTCGGTATGTTTGTCTTATCGATTGTCATATCTTACAAGTTTTTGGTTAAACAATATCTTTCGAAAGAAAATATATGGAATTGAACTTTTATTGCTGAAAAGTTCAACATAAAGGCTATATAAGGGATGTGTAGGCTTAATAAGTGTATTTAATAATGTATCGGTATCACCCGACGTCGTGACGGGATTACCCTGTATTGTGTCGGGCACACCCGATGATGTGTCGGGCACACCCGATAATGTGTCGGGCACACCCGATGATGTGTCGGGCACACCCGATAATGTGTCGGGCACACCCGATAATGTGTCGGGCACACCCGATAATGTGTCGGGCACACCCGATAATGTGTCGGGCACACCCGATAATGTGTCGGGAACACCCGGTAATGTGTCGGGAACTCCCGATGATATATTGGGAACTCCCGATGATGCGTCGGGAATACTTTTTACGCCAAATAGTTTACTTTTTATGGCTTCGGGAACACTAATTGCGACAATAGGTTCTGTATTTGCTATGATAAGTGCACCTGTTACAGTAATAGGTACACCAATTGAAATGATGAGCTTACCTTTTGCCGCAAATGGTTTACCTTTTGATATGCTAAGTGCTATATCTGTTGCAATAAGTGAAGTTTCAGGAGTATTAAAGGAAGGTAATAAAGGAAAAAGTAAGGAGAACGTTGTGTTTCTTACCGGCTTGAATTCATTATGTACATTTTCTGCATCCATAAAACACTGATAACCATGCTTGGGTGCGGTATCAGGTAGTAAATATGTTTCATGTTGCCTCCTTTTTTAGTTATACTTTGGGTTTTAATTTTTTTTGTTTTTGATTGATAAAGATTTCGAAACAAAGATACGCATAATTTTTCCCGAAAGCAAGAAAATATTTATATAAATTTTGTTAAATCACACAATAATATGTAATATTTTCCGTTTATGCGGCTTTTTAAAAGTTAATTTATTTACCTAAAGAAGATGAGATTGCAAAACGCAAGCATTGAAACGGCTACAGGGGGAATGGGAGAAAAGGTGAATTATCCCCCATTCGCTCAATCTCCTTTTCCCCGATTCCTTACAATATTTCTGTTAGCAAAAGGAATGATTATTAATTTGTGCTAATTGATAAATTCAGTATTTTTGATGAAGAATACAGGCAGTTTGCTTCGGTTAAATAGCATAAATGTACAAGTTGGCTGCAATGCTTCATTAAATTGTAAAACAAAACTAACAGAAAATGAAAATATTTTTAAGACTTAAACATTGGCAAGTATTCTTGCTACTATGTGTTCTCCCATTATTATTGCAATTCATTTTTATGGCATCAAGTTTCCCTCGACCAAACCCAATACTATTATTCGTTGTTAATCCAATTCTTATGATACTGTTTATGGGTTTATTTTTTGCATGGCTCTATACAATAGGAACAAATCTTCATCCTATGCTTCCTGAGACTGTGAAGCTTAATTTGAAACGTTTTAAGATATTTATTATTATTCCGACTCTTTATATTTTAATTTTCGTATTAGTTTTTATTGTATCAATGTCGGGCAATGGTTCAGTATTCGGTATTTTCCCACTTATAATTCCCGTTCACATCTTTTCTATGTTTTGCATATTTTATAGTCTTTACTTTAATGCAAAAATTTTAAAATCGGTTGAGTGGCAAAGACCAGTAACTTTTAATGACTATGCTGGAGAGTTTTTCTTAATTTGGTTTTTCCCAATTGGTATTTGGTTTATACAGCCAAGAATAAACAAACTATTTGATAGTAAAGCACAGGAGACACAATCAATAAAATATTGGTACATTATTTTGTTAATACCTGCGATAACTATTTTGTTAATACTTGCTATAACTGGTCCCATTTTAACGACTCGCATTTCTAATAGTAATAATAAATACAAAGAATTATTTTCTGAATATAAAACCTATCCAGGAATTAAAAAAACAAAAGAAATAAATGGTAAAATTATTAACATTAAAATATTTACAAGTAATGCATTGGTTAAATTAGATGATAGTAGTAAATATGTCATAGGACCTGATTATAATCGTAATTATAAAGAGACTGTTAGTTTTTTCATTAAAGTGGGAGATTCTCTTTTTAAGAAAAAGAATAATGACACATTATTGGTCTATCGTGGAGGGCATGAATATTTATTTAAATTAAAGGATATTCTAGAAAAATAATAAAATAGTTTAGTTTTAGCATGGAAATCGCATTGCTTCATCGCCGCGGCGATGGCTTGTGGTTGGCGTTACAGCAAATACATCTCCCCTTACTGGTAGGGGGAGAAAGAGAGGGGGTAAAAGAAATATAAAAAACATCTTTTCTTTCGTATAATTTCCTATAACTTTGCCCTCCTTATTATTATTATTAAATTATATAATCAACATAACATTATGAGCGACATCTTAAACCTAAAACCCGAGCGGGTATGGTATTATTTCAATGAAATATGCAAGATACCCCGTCCTTCAAAGAAAGAAGAAAAAATGACCAAATGGCTTGTTGAATTCGGCAAGTCGCATAAACTGGAAACCCTTACCGATGAAGTGGGCAATGTGCTTATCAGGAAACCCGCTACCAAAGGCAAAGAGAATTCAAAAGCAATAGTATTGCAAAGTCACACCGATATGGTTTGCGAAAAGAATGCATCCACTGTTCACGATTTTGATAAAGACCCTATTCAGCCTGTTGTGGATGGTGAATGGGTAAAGGCAAAAGGAACTACGCTTGGTGCCGATGATGGAATAGGTATAGCTGCACAGCTTGCTGTTCTTGATGCAAGTGATATGGCACACGGCCCAATTGAATGCCTTTTTACTATTGATGAAGAAACAGGACTTACAGGAGCATTCGCACTGAAGCCGGGTTTTTTAAAAGGACGTATTCTATTAAACCTTGATTCGGAAGATGAAGGACAGTTATTCATTGGCTGTGCCGGCGGGAAAGATACATCCGTTTCTTTTTCCTACACTAAAGATAAGACACCAGAAAATACTCTTGCTTTCAAAGTTTCTGTTACCGGTTTGAAGGGTGGTCATTCAGGTGATGATATAAATAAAGGACTAGGTAATGCTGTAAAGATAATCAACAGGTTCCTATGGAGTGCAAGTGATAAATTCGCATTAAGGATTTCAACGATTGATGGCGGCAACCTTCGCAATGCATTGGCACGTGAGGCATTTGCTTCAGTAGTAATTCCCGAGAAGCACAAGAACGATTTCATTACCTATGCTGATTGGTACAATACGGCTGTTAAAGATGAATTAAAAGTAACCGAGCCCGAACTGAAGTTCCATATTGAATCTTCTGAAAAGCCTGCATTTGTGATAGATGCAAAAACACAAACCAATTTATTGAATTCACTGTATGCTTGTCCTCATGGTGTAATTGCCATGACTGCAGATATGCCGGGACTGGTGGAAACATCAACCAATCTAGCTTCAGTAAAAACACTGGATAATGAAATCATTGTTCAGACAAGCCAAAGAAGCTCTGTTGAGACTTCAAAGGATGATATAGCAAATATGGTGGCTTCGGTATTTAAACTGGCTGGAGCAAAGGTATCGCACGGAGAAGGCTATCCCGGCTGGAAACCTAATGTAAAATCTGAATTGGTTGGCGTAATGAGAAAAGCCTATAAGAAGCTATTTAATCAGGAGCCATTAGTATTAGCCATTCATGCAGGACTTGAATGTGGTGTAATAGGGGAGAAGTATCCGGGCATGGACATGATATCATTTGGGCCTACCTTACGCGGTGTTCATGCACCCGATGAAAAGATAAATATCGAAACAGTGGATAAGTTCTGGAAACTGCTGGTTGAAGTATTAAAGAGCTATTAAGAAGGAGTGATAAACAACAAATAAAAAGAGGCTTGAATATTCAAGCCTCTTTTTTATTATAACCCGATTTCTAAACCAAGTCTAAAAACCAAAGGGTTTATATAATAAGGACTATCTGGTGTTGCATTGAAATCATATAAGACAGATAAGGTTACTGAAGATCTTTCTCCTATTGCCTGTCTTACTCCAATACCACCAAAGACACTACTAATCCAATATCGTTTATTATTATGGAAATTATAAGGATCGTAATACTGGGGATCTACATTTAAAAACTGGCATTCTCCATGGATAAAGAAATCTTTAATACTGGGGATAACATTCTTCAGAAAATAAATTCGGGTAAAAATATTTCCACCATATAATGATGTTTGATATATCTGAGGTGGTGCAACGGAATAATCCTTTATCCGGTAATACGTATAATCTCCCCCAATGCCAACCGACACATAATCCTTATATAACTTATACCCAAGTATAGGATCTGCCTCAATTGCGGTGGCAGTGCCCAGTTCTAACCCAATAGTGCCACCTGTAAAAAAGCGATGTATAATGTTATCATCATCCGAAGCAATTGGATGTTTAATCTGTTCTTCTTCCTGTGCTGATGACCTAATACAGGGGATCATCAGAAGAAAAGTGGCAATTAAAAATAATTTGCGATACATATACATATGTTTATTTGTTACAAAATTAAGCAATTTCGGAATATAACTGAATAATTTCACATTTATTGTAAAAATAATTGTCGGTATAAAGGTATTTATATCAGAAGCTTAATCGATAAAAATAAAAATAATTCAAAATATATTTGGAAAAGAGAAATATGTTTACATATCTTTGCACCCCCGTTTGAAAAAGTGTTCTGTGAATTGTTAATAAAAAATTGATTTAAATTTGTTGTAAATCAAATATTGTTTTACTTTTGCAGTCCCAAATAAATTCAGGGGAATCGTTCTGAAAAATATTTTGAAAAAAATATACAATAAAGTTTGCAGATTAAATAAAGTAGTTTAATTTTGCAGCCCATTTTGAAAAATAAATGGTATAAAGTTCTTTGAAAATACTGAAGAATGCCAAATAAGTAGCAAATATCCAAGTTCAATTTTTTTGAATTTTCGAATAATGAATCTTGAGACATACAAAAAAAATCAAACTTTACAATGGAGAGTTTGATCCTGGCTCAGGATGAACGCTAGCGGCAGGCTTAATACATGCAAGTCGAGGGGCAGCACGGGTAGCAATACCTGGTGGCGACCGGCGCACGGGTGCGTAACGCGTATGCAACCTACCTTTAACTGGAGGATAGCCCCGAGAAATCGGGATTAATACTCCATAACATTGCGAGAAGGCATCTTTTTGCAATTAAAGCTCAGGCGGTTAAAGATGGGCATGCGTGACATTAGCTAGTTGGTGAGGTGACGGCTCACCAAGGCTTCGATGTCTAGGGGTTCTGAGAGGATTAACCCCCACACTGGTACTGAGACACGGACCAGACTCCTACGGGAGGCAGCAGTAAGGAATATTGGTCAATGGGCGCAAGCCTGAACCAGCCATGCCGCGTGAAGGATGAAGGCCCTATGGGTTGTAAACTTCTTTTATACGGGGAAAAACCCTCCGACGTGTCGGAGGTTGATGGTACCGTAAGAATAAGCATCGGCTAACTCCGTGCCAGCAGCCGCGGTAATACGGAGGATGCAAGCGTTATCCGGATTCATTGGGTTTAAAGGGTGCGTAGGCGGGATGATAAGTCAGTGGTGAAATCCTACAGCTTAACTGTAGAACTGCCATTGATACTGTCAACCTTGAGTACATTTGATGTGGGCGGAATGTGTCATGTAGCGGTGAAATGCTTAGATATGACACAGAACACCGATAGCGAAGGCAGCTCACAAAACTGTAACTGACGCTGAGGCACGAAAGCGTGGGGATCAAACAGGATTAGATACCCTGGTAGTCCACGCCGTAAACGATGATCACTCGATGTGTGCGATATACTGTACGCGTCTGAGCGAAAGCATTAAGTGATCCACCTGGGGAGTACGATCGCAAGATTGAAACTCAAAGGAATTGACGGGGGCCCGCACAAGCGGAGGAGCATGTGGTTTAATTCGATGATACGCGAGGAACCTTACCTGGGCTTAAATGGAAGAGGACAGTTGCCGAAAGGTAACCTTCCGCAAGGATCTCTTTCAAGGTGCTGCATGGCTGTCGTCAGCTCGTGCCGTGAGGTGTTGGGTTAAGTCCCGTAACGAGCGCAACCCCTATCTTTAGTTGCCATCAGGTAATGCTGGGAACTCTAAAGAAACTGCCTACGCAAGTAGTGAGGAAGGTGGGGATGACGTCAAGTCAGCACGGCCCTTACGTCCAGGGCTACACACGTGCTACAATGGCAAGTACAATGGGTTGCTACCTGGTGACAGGATGCTAATCTCAAAAACTTGTCTCAGTTCGGATCGAAGTCTGCAACTCGACTTCGTGAAGTTGGATTCGCTAGTAATCGGATATCAGCAATGATCCGGTGAATACGTTCCCGGGCCTTGTACACACCGCCCGTCAAGCCATGG
>JBEKEO010000015.1:0-32474 GCA_050013795.1 Bacteroidales bacterium | reverse complement strand
TACTAATGATAAAGTTTACAGCATAATAACCATCGCAAGAGTAAAATTAATTCAAGTATTAATAATTAAAAAAACTAAAACAATGAAAGCAATTGAGAAAATGAAGAAAGCCTGCTTAGCCTGCAGGCTGGTGATAGGAGTAGTTTTATTAACTATTGCCATAATACCGAAAACAGTGATCAAAAAGGTCATTGCAGTGCTGAATATGAAAAAGCTTTTGAAGATAGGAAACTTTATCAACAAAGCTTTATTCATCGTAAGGTCAATGACAGGCAATGCATGGTTTCCTGCACCGCCTGTTTCGCTGGCAACAGTAAGTACCGATATCGGGAACCTTGTAACAGCCCAAACTATTGCGCTGTCGAGGGCAAAAGGTACGGCGCAGGACCGAAACGATAAAAAAGCCATAGTGCTTGCCGATCTGCACCAGCTTTTGGCTTATGTACAGAACGTAGCCAATTTGAATCCTAAGAATGCGGAAACCATTATTGAAAGTTCGGGCTTTGATTTTAAACTCGAAGCACCGCATTTGAAACAGGCAATTGCTGTTAAGCCAAAAAAAGGTGAATCGGGAACCATGATAGCTACGGTTAAGAAAATTGACGGGACAATGGCAAGCTTATGGCAGACGAGCGCCGACGGAGGCAGAACATGGGTTTCCCTCGATCCTACTGCAAAAGGAAGGATTGAAATTACAGGCTTAACGCCGGGCAGCACGCTTATGGTAAAACATCTGCCGGTGCTGCGCAAGGGAAAAGGCACCTGGCTCATTTCGGCAGCTGTAGTTGTGGTGTAAGCTGAATAATAAAAACGCAAGCGGTAAAGCGGTATTAAAGTAACGATATTTTTGCAGCCTGAAGCCCCGCCGGAAACGGTGGGGCTTTTTTTTGCAACGATTGAGAGAGGAAAACAGGCAATTAAACCACTTAATTTTTTCCGCCTATAATTACCTTCATGGTAAATTGAATTGATTTGAACAAATAAGAAATAACGATATTCAATTAACATTTCAAATTGCATTAATTGGTTATTTCGCCTTGATACATACAATACGTACACACAACCCCCCTCTTAGTGTTGTAGAATTCACCACTTTATGGTCTTATTTTAAAGCTTTTGGTTTATTAAATTTGCATAATCAGATTTTGAGTGCGTATTCATTTAAATGATTGCTTTTTCATCGTTCTTTTTTAGTAAATGTAAAATTGCAAAGCGGCGTTTTTATATTGATATTTACTATATTGCCTATGGGCAGAAAGGTTTTACGTCATCAATCATAAATGATTTAAAATTTATCAAAAAGTCAAAGAATATCCCGCAGCTTGCTGCGGCTGTATGTTTCATAGCCTCACTATTTATAGCTACTCCTGTTGGAATTATTTTAAAAATTTCAACATTTATGCTGATGTATTGACCATGCCCTTAGATATAATTTTACACCATTAAATACTTTTAACTTTTTGCGAAACATAAAATAATAAAGCCATAAAAAAATTATTTTTTAATACAATGTTCGTCAACTTCACTTTCACTGGAAATAGGAATAAGGTATATGGTATAAGTAATAGGGTATATGGTATAGGGAAATATGGTATAAGGAAGAATCAGCATTTACATATATCCTTTATACCGTTATACCTCTATACCTTTATTTCTTTATACCTCTATACCCCTATATCCCTCTTAGCACAAACTGCCTATATAACAAATTCCGGTAGTAATACCGTATCTGTTATTAATATTGCTACAAACACTGTTACAGCTACAATTAAAGTTGGTTCTCATCCCTATGGTGTATCTGTGAGCCCCGACGGAAACAAGGTATATGTTACGAATTCTAATCCCAATGGTAGTGTAAGTGTAATAAACACTTCTACAAACACTGTTACAGCCACAATAAAAGTTGGTATTAATCCTTTTGGCATAGCTGTGAGCCCCGATGGAAGTAAGGTATATGTTGCGAATCAAGGTGATAATACGGTAACCGTAATTAACAGCGTTACCAATGCTGTTACGGCTACAATTGACGTTGGAGGTTATCCTCATGGCGTTTCTGTGAGCCCCGACGGAAGCAGGGTATATGTTGCGAATTGGGGTAGCAATTCAATAAGTATTATAAACAGCGCTGCCAATACTGTTACGGCTACAATCAGGGTTGGTATTAATCTTTATGGTATATCAGTGAGCCCCGACGGAAGTAAAGTATATGTTGTGAATAACAGTTCTAAAACAGTAAGTGTAATAAACACTGCTTCAAATGCTGTTAAGGCTACAATTAAAGTTGGTTCTTATCCCCGGAGTGTATCTGTGAGTCCCGACGGAAGTAAAATATATGTTACGAATTTTAATTCTAACACCGTAACTGTAATAAACAGCGCGGCAGATACTGTTATAGCTACAATTGCTGTTGGCGCTTCTCCTGCCGGTATATCTGTGAGCCCCGATGGAAGTTTGATATATGTTGCGAATGGTAATGATAATACAGCAAGTGTGATAAACAGCGTTACCAATGCTGTTACTGGCACAATTAAAGTTGGTAATAATCCTGTTGCATTTGGGAATTTTATATCCACGCATAAATAATCTGTCGGTCTTGCTTCACTAAGCATTGTATCGTCAAACATTGCTGTTTATTCATACAGAGAAAAGATGATAATAAAAGGAAAACAATTAAAAAGAGTAAAAAAATAAATTACTAACTAAAAAACAAGAAGAAACAAAAAATGAAAGAAATTGTTAAAATAAGGGTCAATTCTTGTGCACAGGTGTTCGCTTTGGCAATGTTAATCATAGGTTTTTTTGCAGGTATTTATGCCGCATTCTTCAGTATAACTCCTGAAAGAGATGCATTTTGCCTGAAAGAGTTTTGCCCGATATACAGCGGGTTAGGCTTTTGGGCAATAATTATATTTCCCGTTGTTTATGCCATAATAGGCTTAATATGCGGTTGGCTGGGAGCAATTATTTATAACATTATAGCACGCTGGACCGGCGGAATTGAAATAGATTTTAAAGATGCAGACATTAAAAAGTAAAACCGGATAGAAGTGAAGATGATTATTAAAAAAAGAATAAAACAGCTTACTCCATTAAATGCCTCACAGCCCCAAGGGCACTCCATATCCTTTAGGTGAGAGGTATTACGGAGTAAAATAAAAGTGATAATCTTAAACAAAAAAATTAAGGTTCACATTTACCTAAACGAACAGTAAATAAAAAATGGAGAAATTAAATTGAATCAGCATATTTATTTAATCTTAAAATTTTATAACATTTTCTATATAATTCTGTAACACAACGGCAATATTATGTAACTGCTTTTGTTTTACTAAAATTATAAATATTATAAAATGCAATTGCCTCTTGACTTTTGATTTTTGAATCTGTAATTTTACCAATTTCGGGAAATTTTAAAAAAATGTATCGGCATAAATACTCATAGAAATAACAATTAAAAATCTGGATATGAAAACAAAACTTCTATTTCTGGCTTTGCTCCTTACAGTCAATATGACTTTTGCTAACAATCTTCAAATATCGGGTGTTACTGTAAATCAGGCTACGCTTGGAACAGGAACGGTAACCTTCAACGTTTCCTGGAACAACAGTTGGAATGTTGCCGCATCACCCAGCAATTGGGATGCTGTATGGGTATTTGTGACATGGAATTTATGCAGCAACGGGACCAATGTTCCATACACTCATGGTACACTTAGCCCAACACTTGCCAACCACACCATACCTGCCGGTTTTCAGGCAATGACATCCGTGAATGGTACGACTCAGACAAATAGCGTTGCTGAGGGCGCTGTGCTGGATTACACAGACGGATTAATGTTAGCGGCAAGCGCTCCCGAAATGGGGACCATGTCGGGAACTGTTACATTAATGGTAACTAACCTTCCTGCAGTAGGCACAAACGTTTCTGTAAGCGTGTTCGGCATGGAAATGGTATATGTCCCCACCGGGCAATTTCAGGTTGGAGATGGAAATGGTGTTACCTCATCAAATTATGCTTTTAATGGGAATGGTGTGGAATACTCCGGCCCACTAACAATAACCAATGCTTTTGAAACAGCCCCTCAAACTTTTTATATTAACATGGAGCCGTTAGCAGCACAGGTACAACAGATCACTGCTGTTCCTGCGGCATTTCCAAAAGGTTACTATGGGTTTTATATTATGAAATATGAGATCAGCGAAGATCAATATGCCCAGTTTTTAAATAATATTGGTTACACTTCTGCAGCCGCAGCAGCAAGATATGCTAATGCTAATTATACCCAACAAAGAGAACAGTTAAATGGAGGTTCGCCTCCTTTTGTTTCAAACAAGCCCGACAGGGCAATGAACTGGTTAAGCTGGGAAGATAATGCCTGTTATCTTGCTTGGGCTTGCTTAAGACCAATGACTGAATTAGAGTATGAGAAAGCAGCCCGCGGAATAGCAGCCTCCGGACTCAATGATTTCGCGTGGGGCAGCGGTTCTCTTACTCCTGCAGCAGCTTCATCATATACATTTTCCGCTCCTGCAACAGAAAATGGAACAGAAACAACCACTGCAGGAAATTGTATCTGGGGCAATGTTAACCCTACTTTTACTAATGGAGATGGAGGACAGGGACCTTCCAGGTGCGGAATTTTTGCCACTGCTGCTTCTACAAGAGTTACCGCAGGCGCATCTTATTGGGGCGTTATGGAACTGACTGGAAATGTAAGAGAACCGGTTGTGACGCTGGCAGGCGACGTGGTTGGTAATAACCCGACAACAGGAGCAGCCAATGTTTTTACCCGTACATGGGGAAACGGCACCCTAACTGCTAATGGAGGCAGTGACCAGGGTGTGGCAACATGGCCTGCATGGAATTATGCTGCCGTTGCCAACATATCCAATTTAACAGGACACAAAGGAGGAGCGTGGAACAATGCAGTTGCTCAACTTTACGTTTCCGAGAGATGGTATATATTCAACGCTCCGGTTACTACCAGGCAAAATTATAATGGGGGAAGAGGGGTAAGATAAAAAAACAGCAATCGGTAATTGGTAAAGAAGCAGTAAGATAAAAACAATTGCAACTGAAATAGTTTACCGATAAGCGATTACTGATAACTGTCAACCATGCGAAAGTACTTTATACTGTGCGTGTATGTATTAATAAGCATTCCTGCTTTTTCACAATTCACAGGAGGTTCATACGGTGGTTCTGCATTCGATACTATAGCCTGTCAAAATACTCCTTCTATCTTTTCCGGAGGCTCATACAACGGCTTTGGATATAATAATATTTCATGCCCTGTCACTTCTGATATATACGTTGGAGGTTCTTACGGCGGTTTTGCATACAGTAATGTTGCCTGTACTGCTACTATATTCTCAGGAGGACCTTTTGACGGGTTTTCAGCAGGAAGTGTTTTTCCCTGCACCAGTAACGCTCCTTTCCTCGGAGGTTCTTATGATGGTTCTGCATTTAATAATTTTGCCTGTGTTATTGCAGCTATTTTTGTTGGTGGTTCTTTTGATGGTTTTTCATTTTGCAATATAGCCTGCCCTGTTCCTCCCGATATATATATTGGTGGTTCTTATGATGGGTTTTCTTTTAACAATGTTGCCTGTCCTGTTCCTCCCGATATATATATTGGTGGTTCTTATGATGGGTTTTCTTTTAACAATGTCGCCTGTCCTATTCCTCCCGATATATATATTGGTGGTTCTTATGATGGTTCATCATTTAATAATTTAGCATGTCCTGTAGTACCGGCAATTTTTGCTGGCGGTTCTTACGATGGTTTCTCATTTGCCAGTATTGCTTGTTCTGCAACTATTTTTTCAGGGGGTCCATATGATGGATTTTCAATAGGAAGCGTCGCCCTCTGCGCTGTTAATGCTCCTTTTCTCGGAGGCTCTTTTGATGGGTTTTCTTTTAACAATGTTGCATGCGTAATCCCTGAAATTTTTGTCGGTGGTTCATATGATGGGTTTTCTTTCAGCAATGTTGCCTGTATTATAGAACCTATTTATGTAGGAGGAAGTTATGATGGTTTTAGTAGTCAATATCATAATACAACAACTCCTTGTAGTTGTTCTTCGCTGCCACTGCCAATTCAATTGCTTTATTTTTCTGCAACCCCCGTTAATAATAATAATTCACCAAGAGTATTGTGTAAATGGGCGACAGCTTCCGAAATAAACAATGCTTATTTTACAGTAGAAAAAACATTAGATGCTTTTAATTTTATTGATGTTGGTAATATTGACGGAGCAGATAACTCTAATACCACCTTATTTTATTCCATGACTGATGAAAACCCATATATTGGCCAGTCGTATTATCGCCTTAAGCAAACTGACTTTAACGGACAGTACAGTTATTCTGAAATGGTTCCTGTTCTTATTTCTAACAATCAATTGCATGTATTTAATATTTATCCAAACCCTGCCACCGATATCATTCAGGTGGTAGTTTCACCGCAGACACAAATTGCTATTTTTAATTTCCAGGGGCAACTTATGAAAAGCCTTATAACGACCGTGGATAAAATAAGTATAAATGTTTCTGCTTTTCCGGTGGGTATGTATTTTGTGAAAGTGAAAACAGAAAATGGGATAAGTGTTAAGAAGTTTGTGAAAGATTAAACAACAATTAGCTAATTGACTAATTTGGTAATTACTCCAATCTTTAGGCGCTTCAATTTAACATCATTAATTCAATTATCCCCATCTACATTGGTGGTAATAACAAATTACTTTCTGAACTTTCTTATAAAGTCTTCCACTTCTGGAACTCCACCCTGGTAGATCAAATAGCCGTTATAGGGTTCGCGGCGGGTAATTTCGTCGTTAATAGGGGTAAGCATGATTTGCTTTACTTTTTCGATGTCGCTGGTTTGCCCTAAAGCCCAGCCTAATTTGATATAAGCCGTTTCGGGTATCATGTTTTCGGCGGGGATAACTCCTTTTGCCATCAGGTCGCGGCCTGTATCATATACAAACATATGTACGTATCCCCAAAGGGTTTGAACCGTCATATAAATAGCCACGCCTTTTTTAGTAGCGCGTTCAATAGCAGGGTATAGGGGTTTATTTACATGCCCTAGTCCGGTGCCAATAATAATAATCCCTTTATAACCGTTTTCAACCATTGAATCAATCATATCGGGATTCATATTGGTATAGTAATAAATCATACCAACCTTTTCTTCGAAATAAGGAAGTATGGTTACATTCCTGTCTTTGCGACGTTGGTTATAAATCTTTTTAATGGGAACTACTCCCTGCCTTGTAACCGTGGCAACAGGAGTATCGCCTATGGTGCGGAAAGTGGAACGATAAGATGAATGCATTTTTCTTACTCTGGTTCCCCTATGCAAAAATCCGTAAGAATCGGAAGTCGGGCCAAACATACACACCATAACTTCGGCTATATCGCCATGACCGGCAGCTGTGGCTGCATGCATAAGGTTAAGGGCTGCATCGGAAGAAGGGCGGTCAGAAGAACGCTGTGAACCAACAAGAACAATAGGTATAGGCGAATTCTGCACCATAAATGTTAAAGCGGCTGCAGTATAATGTAAGGTATCAGTACCATGACCAATAATAATTCCATCAATACCGTTTTCAATTTCTTTGCCAATAGCGATAGCCAATTTCTTGTACTGTTCAGGACCCATATTTTCGCTAAACACAGCAAAAACTTTTTCGGTAGTAAGGTTGCAAATGTCTGCCAGCTCAGGAACAGCTCCATAAAGTTCACCAGGACTGAAAGCCGGAATTACGGCTCCTGTGCGGTAATCCAAACGTGATGCGATAGTTCCTCCGGTGCCTATAAGTTTTACTTTTGGCAATCCGTCAGTATAGGGAAATTCTTTTTCAGGGATCTTATAATTGGCTTTTTTATAACCGGTTTCTTTCATATCGGTTATAGTGTCTGTATTAAGGCCAATATTATAGCCTGTAATAATTTTCAACACTATATGTTTATCGTCATCGCTTTCGGAGCGCGGCAAAATAGTTCCTTTGAAAGCCCCGCGTTTTGTTTCTATCTCAGCCTGTCCCCATACGCGCACATTGAACTTCTTGAGCATTTCCAATGCCGTGCCTTTATATCCCTGGAAAAAATCTTCAGTCATTGTATTTACTATTAGTCAATTTATAATCTGATTTCTATAATTGTTGATTTTCAACATTTGCCCCGACCCTAAAGGGAGTGTTGAAAATCAATTTGCACCCTTAAGGGCTTGGGGCGAACAAATTGATTTTCTTTAATACTTTCATTATAATCGTTTTTAATGCAAGTTGTTCTTTGATCTTTTAACTTTAAATTTTAATCATTTCAATGTACCGCAATAAATTCATCCAGTTCCTGATGCCATTTATCAGTATCAATAGTTTTGGGAATTGTTTCTTCTCCAAATAAAAGATCAACCATATAATGTGGTTTCTTTCCACCAATAAACATTGATTTTGTACACGACACACAATAAACCACTACATCATCAACAGGCATTTCATCTGCACGCTTGATCATTTGCAGGTTTACTTTTTCAGTAGGTATTTCTCCATAAAAAGTATCGCCACAGCAAACGCCTTTGGTTCCCGTTTTTGCAGGTTCAACCAGCGTGATATTCATTTTCTTCAACAAACTCCGTATTGCTTTATGTATCCTTTCCTGGTCACGGGAAGGACAGGCATCATTAATAGTCATTATTTTGCCTTTATAATCAGGAAATGGAAAAACGTCGCTATTGTCAAGGATCTCCCAAAGAGAAACAGTAGATGTTTGCGAATAATCGTTTCTGTATCTCTTATCGCAGCCCGGACAGATATTTATAACCTCTGTTCCTTGTTCTACTAATGGTTCATGCTTGCAGCAGCTAAGCAAGGTTTCATTAATATTTAAATTCTCATGAAGAAAATTAAAAACCTTGTCAGCTAACTTAGGCTTATAAATCAACAATGCACAACCGGGAGCAAAATACTTTTTCATTGAAAGTTTCTTGTGCTGGTTTATTTATTAATTTTTAGAAATATGTTTGCACAATTCGGTCAATGAAATATTGCCAACAGCACGTTTCCTCAATTCTCCCATTATCCACTTTGATTCTACATCTTCTCTTACCTTAACGCGGATGGTTTTGAATTTATCTTTAAGGAAAGGAACGAGAGAGAGTATTTCTTTTTTCTCAATCCGTTTGAAATTAATGCTAACCAATACCGATTCAAAATCCATTTGCGGATGTTCATAAATCACTGGCAGCATTTCTTTCAAGATTTGCACGTCAAGCTTTTCGTCTTCCACAAATTTGAAGAGGTCGAAGATCAAATCATAATGGAATTTGGAAGCCGGTTTATAATGACCTTTTATAAATTTCAAAGTGTGACCATAGAATGTTCCTACAAATTTCGGATCATAGCCAAGCTCTTTTACAATTCTCTCTATCATCGGGAAATGATTCCTTTTAAATATAAAGGTGTAAGTATCTTCAGGAACTCCCCACTTTTTAAGTTGATGATAACGTTCAATCACTTCAACCGGAAGGTTTTTGCTGAGTTCGTCAATATAACTGTCTTCAAGTGGAATAGGTTTGGAGTCAGTATCAGGATACATTCTGTCTGCACCGGGAAGCACGCGTTCAAAAATGGTAGTGCCATCATTTAATGATTTACGGGTTTCATTCGGAACACCGGCAAATGCCATCTTGCAACGTTCTTCAATTACATCAAGAGCCGTTTTAATATCTTCTTCCGGTCCCCAGAAAACAAGTTGCGCATCATTCTCTCCGGCTTTTAATGTTTTTCTTATTTTATCAAGTTCAGTATCACTTATAATCGGTTTGAATTCTTCAGAATGAAGCATATTGGGTCTTTCAAGGCAGGCAATAACTTTTAGCCTATCGCAAAATTCATTTGCAAACATTTTACCCGGTTGAGTAAAATGAGAAAGGATTCCGTGAAACTGCGGTAAATTAACTACAACGAGTTTGTATTTGCTTACTTTAGCATCTATTAATGCATAGTATTTCCCTTTAATTGCAGTAAACGAAATGAATTCGTGAGAAATTTTCCAGTTCTTCGGCTCAGGAATCCTTTCGTTTAATATCTTTTTGATCTTTAACAAAGCCCACTGACGGAAACATTCATTATGTGTAAGTTCGGGTATCCATTTTGTATGAGCTACGCCTTTAATTTCCACACGCGACCCTCCGCGACAGCTGACATTGACATCTTCACGTCCAGCTCCAATGCCAACACGTACTAGTCCGGTACTTCTGTTTAAGAAACGAATATAATCGCAGGCTTCTTTTACTTCGTCCGGGTTTACCATATCAGGATAAGTCACTGTTTCAATAAGTGGCATACCGAGACGGTCTGTTTTAAATATCCTGGTATGTCTTATGTCGCTAACTTCGCGACAGGAGTCTTCTTCAAGGCTCAACTGGATAAGGCGAACCTTTTTATTTTTCAATGAAATTTCGCCTTCAACACCAATAATGGCAGTACGTTGAAATCCTGTCGGAATGCTGCCATCCAAATATTGTTTACGGGTTATATGAACTTCTCCAACAATTTTAAGTTTGGAAAGAAGAGAAATCTGTATAGCCTTACCTAATGCTTCGCGGTTAAGAGGAAAAGGAGGGGTATCGTCAACTTCATATGTGCAGGTGGTTTCATTCTTAATACGATACACTATTTCTTTTCTTGTCTTGAATTCCATCAAAGCAGTTCCGTCGTATTCGCCAAGCTCACTAAGGGTAGGACGCATATGCCTGATCACTTCAGCGTCATAAACTTCGCTGTCATGGTAACACCCGGCAGGACAACGGCAAAAAAGTTTTTCTTTGGTGTCTATCTGCTGATGGACTTCTAATCCCGACATAAATCCAATATCGGTATATGTCTTTTGTGTCGCCTTTTTCCGGGGAACATACCCAATCGCCTCGCAGCTTTCATTGTAATTTTTAACCGGATCGAACTTATTTTTCATGTATAAGAAAGGTTATTTATAGAGATTTCAAAAGTATATAATATCTGAAAGATGAAAAAGAAAATAAATGGAATTGTGAAAAGATTATCAAATCTCTTTGGTAATTATTTTTTCTATTATCCGTGGATAATGATAATGTTCTAATTCATGGATCTTTAAAGCAAGACTTTCGGGGGTATCTTTTATATCAATTTCACATCTTGCCTGGAAAATAATTTTCCCCTCATCATATTTTTCGTTCACAAAATGAATAGTGATGCCCGATTCTTTTTCCTTTGCAGCAATCACAGCCATGTGTACATGTTCGCCAAACATTCCTTTCCCCCCATATTTAGGAAGCAAGGCAGGGTGAATATTTATTATTCTGCCTGAGAATTTCTGAATTAATGAATCAGGCACCTTTAACATAAATCCTGCAAGAACAATAAATCCAATATCAAAATCCTTTAGTTTGTCATAGACAATATTAGTAGTTTTCAACTCTGAAGAAGTGAAACTAAAGGAAGAAATATTCAGGTTTTTAGCACGCTGCAGAACATAAGCATCTTTCTTATTTGAAAGAATTAATGAAATTCTGATATTTGGATTTCCAGCAAAGTATTCAACTATCTGCTGGGCGTTGCTTCCATTTCCAGAAGCAAAAATGGCTACATTCATTCGTTATTTTTTTTGTAAAAGTAAATTTATTAATGAGTTAAATAGTAAGTTTTTTCAGGAAAATTACTGTTAAAATGCTTAATGTTGATAATTTAAAACATTGATTATTAATGCAATTATTGTTAAAAACAAAAAAAGTGACTTTTATTTTTTGGTTGTTAATGTAGATTTTCATTTCTTTGCACCCTGTTTAACCAAAAATTATTAAAATGTCAGACATTGCAACAAGAGTAAAAGCTATCATTATTGATAAGCTTGGTGTAGATGAAAAAGAAGTTACACCGGAAGCAAGTTTCACCAACGATCTGGGCGCAGATTCACTCGACACTGTTGAGTTAATCATGGAATTCGAAAAGGAATTCAACATTGCTATTCCTGATGATCAGGCTGAAAAGATAGGTACAGTTGGAGAAGCTATTGCTTACATTGAGAATAACAATAAAGGGTAATTAATTTATTATTTACTTTATGAATCTGAAACGAGTAGTCGTTACAGGATTAGGTGCTATTACTCCATTAGGTAATACTATTCCGGAATTTTGGAATGCGTTACTTAATGGAGTAAGCGGTGCTGCTCCTATTACGAATTTTGACGCATCTAAATTCAAAACCCAGTTTGCCTGCGAAGTGAAAGGATACGATTCATCCAAATTCTTTGACCGCAAAGAAGTCAGAAAATATGATCCTTATGCACAATTTGCATTGGTATGCGTTGATGAGGCAGTTAAAGATTCAACTCTTGACCTAAGTAAAATAAATCTTGATAGAGCCGGCGTTATTTGGGCTTCAGGGATTGGCGGATTGGATACATTCTTCAGAGAAGTTACCGATTTTGCCAAAGGCGATGGAACTCCACGCTTTAATCCTTTCTTTATCCCTAAAATGATTGCCGATATCGCTGCCGGTCATATTTCAATAAAATATGGCTTCCACGGCCCTAACTTTACTACAACCTCTGCCTGTGCTTCTTCAACAAACTCGATGATAGATGCTTTTAACTACATCAGGTTGGGAAAGGCTGATGTAATTATAACAGGAGGTTCTGAAGCGGCATGCAATCCGGCAGGAATTGGTGGATTCAATGCCATGCAGGCACTTTCTCAGAGAAATGATGACCCGAAAACAGCTTCCCGTCCGTTTGACAAAGACCGCGATGGTTTTGTTCTGGGCGAAGGTGGCGGTGCTATTATTCTTGAGGAATACGAACATGCAATAAAAAGAGGCGCTAAGATATATGCTGAATTAGCAGGGGGAGGACTTTCTGCTGATGCTCACCATATGACTGCTCCACATCCCGAAGGTCTGGGCGCAATACTGGTAATGAAAAATGTATTGGAAGATGCTGGTATGAAACCCGAGGACATTGATTATATCAATGTACATGGAACGGCTACCCCTTTAGGCGATATTGCTGAAACAAAAGCTATAGTAAAACTTTTTGGCGAACATGCTTACAAGTTAAATATTAGTGCGACCAAATCTATGACAGGTCATTTGCTTGGTGCTGCCGGAGCTATTGAAGGTATTGCTGCTATTTTAGCTGTAAAGAATGATATTATTCCTCCGACCATCAATCATTTTACTGATGACCCCGAGTTGGATAACAAACTTAATTTTACATTTCACACCGCACAGAAAAGAGTGGTAAATGTTGCCTTAAGCAACACATTCGGCTTTGGCGGCCATAATGCTTCTGCAATATTCAAAAAGTTTATCGGATAAAACTGCTTCGGTTTGAAACTGATTACTCCTCTCACAGGATTACTTTCAAAGGATAAAAAATTAAACGAATTTATAAGAAATGTTTTCGGCTATAACCCCGGAAACATTTTACTTTATAAGCTTGCCTTTTGCCATAAATCTGCATCCGAAGAAGAGATAAAAGGGATAAAGGTGAATAACGAACGCCTGGAGTATTTGGGCGATGCCATTCTAAGCGCTGTAATTGCAGATTTTCTTTTTAAAAAGTATCCCAGTCGCGACGAAGGTTTTCTTACCGAAATGCGCTCCCGCATTGTGAGCAGGAATAACCTGAATAAGCTGTCAGAGAAATTAGGGGTCAATAAGTTTGTGAAGGTTTCTAATGGAAATGTTTGCCGTTCTGTTAACGGGGATGCCTTTGAAGCATTAATCGGGGCATTGTTTCTCGATAAGGGATTCAACTTTACTCGAAAGGTTATCGTCAACCGTATCATTAAATTTCATGTTGATATAGAAGAGCTGGAAGCCAACGACCTCAATTTTAAAAGCAAGCTTATTGAATGGGCGCAACGCGAAAAGAAACAGGTTGAATTCGTTGTGACAGATAAGGTCGGGAATGGCTATAACAAGCATTATATAGTTGAAGTTCTTATTGATAAGAACCCTTCGGGCTCGGGTCGTGATTTTTCAATAAAAAAGGCAGAACAAAATGCCGCAGAGAAGGCTCTTGCTTTGATACTGGATTCACCTCCTTCGCTTTCCTGATAAAAATATTTCATTTTTCCTTTTCAGGTTACAGGAATCATTTGTAATTTTACTTGCCTCATCGGTATCATTTAAAATTATCCAATGCCCAGGAAACTCCGTCTTGAAACCAATTACGATAAAGACTTTACCCTTATCGGAATAGTATCGCACCTGAAAGATTACAGGCTGATATGGTATATTAATGAAAAGATGCATCTTCATTTGGTGAAGATGACTGACCTCAAAATATTCCAGGATAAAAAGAGCGAGATGAATACATTCTCTCTTTATTACTTTGATGACCCCCATACCTTTAAAACGTATTTTTTCATTTCGAATAATGGCGAAAAGGGTTCATTGTTTCCCGAGCATAAGCAAACAAATTATTTCCTGCTGATAAAAGGCAACATTACGGCTGAGCAGAGAAATGAAATGGTAAAGAGCATATATACTATTGTGAATGTTCTTACCGTGCACCATATTCCGCTTTCAACGATTAAGAATATAGAGAACTTTTTCTCGGACCTTGAACTCGACATGATGGAAATGCTGAAAGAAAAAACAACATCTGCCGTGCCAAATAAAAAATAAAACTGCGATCATATTTATTGAAATGCTCTTATGAAAAAATCATTTCTACTTCTTGGACTGCTGTCGGTGATGCTGCTTGTAAACGCTCAGGATATAAAACGAAAGGCGTTCATGGGAGTTAAAACCACCGAGCTCAGCGATTCTATCATCAAAACACTCAACCTTAAGCAGGCGAATGGGGTATTGGTTACCGAAGTTAAACCCAAGTCAACGGGTGAAGCCCTGCAGCTGCAACCCAATGATGTTATCATGAAAGTGAATTCGGCTATTACACTTAACACCAAGGAATTTATTACAGCAACAAAGAATTTTAAGGAAAACGATACCGTGGTGATGCTGGTTACCCGCAAAAAGAAAAGCCTTTTGCTGAAAGGGAAAGCAGTGGGGCTGGCGTATGAAACTTCGGAGAAATATGATATTGTTTACGATAAGGTAAAGTTCATGAATGGCTGGGAACGCGTTATCATCAGCAAGCCCAAAACCCCCGGCAGGCACAAAGCGATTATGCTGATACAGGGATATACCTGCTATTCGCTTGATAATATCGGCAAGCATCCATACGGACAACTGGTGGATAAGCTTTGCGACAAAGGCTATGTGGTGATGCGTGCCGAAAAGCCCGGTATGGGCGATGATACGAATATTCCCGATTGTACCGATATTGATTTTTACACCGAATTGAATGCATTTGCTGCTGCTTATGAAAAGCTTAAGACCTACGATTATGTTGACACAGCCAACATCTTCATTTTCGGTCATTCGCTGGGCGGAATTGAAGCCCCTGTGCTGGCGCAGAAATATCACCCCAAAGGAATAATTGTGTGCGGCACTACGGCTGTTTCGTGGTTTGAATATATCATTGAAATGTTTCGCTTCCAGAATATCATTGAAGGTTCCGATTACGTGGAGAACGAGAATATGATAAAGAATGTTACCCCTTTGCTTTACGACCTGCTGATCGAGAAGCAAACACCCAAGGCGCTGGCAAAGATACCCAGCTTCGATAGTTTACTTATAAAATACATGGAGTATGATGGTGATGACCATATATGGTCGAGGAATTATGCATACTGGCAGCAGCTGCAGGACCAGAATATGGCCGAGGTGTGGAAGAACAACAGCGAGAATGTGCTGGTGGTTCGCGGCGAAGGCGATTTTGAGGCATTTTCCACTGCACAGCACCAGACCATAGTGGATATGGTAAACACCTATCACCCAGGCAAAGCCACTTTCCAGCTTATCCCCAATATGGACCATGCTTTTGCCAAATCCAAATCGCCTGCCGAAAGCTATAAGAACGGCTTGATTAAAGGTTATTATTACAATAACTTCAACGATGCCATTATTGAGGTTACGGATAAATGGATAGAAGGGCTGAAATAAGTTAAAATTAAGCAGTCATTCATTGTCATTAATAGTCATTACGCTTCGCTGTCATTTATCCTCAATTTTCACTAAACGATTTAGATAGCCCAAAACAGGCTATTTCTTACCGTTAACTGATTCAAACCTACCGTAAACTGATTTGTGCTTGCTAAAAGTTTTCTGTGATTATAACTTTGTATTAGAAAATTTAAATATTATTTCAAAATCTAGAGCCATGACAGCGAAAAAGAAAGTGGAATTGAGATTTCGGAATTCAGAATTGAAGTTTACATTGAAGAAATTAAAAGAAAATAGGAAGGAGGCAGCAGCAGGAGGCAGGAATTTAATGCTGCCGTTTATGAAATCGATATTGTCGTCCGAGAAATTAAGTCTTCCTTTCGCGAAATCGATTCTTCTTTTCAAGAAATCGTGTCTTCTTTTCAAGAAATTGAGTCTTCAATTTAAGAAATCGTGTCTTCAGTTCGAGAAATCGTGTCTTCAATTCAGGAAATCGAGTCTTCAATTCGCGAAATCGTGTCTTCAGTTCACGAAATCATGTCTTCAATTCAAGAAATCGTGTCTTCAGTTTAAGAAATCGAGTCTTCAATTCACGAAATCAATGCTTCAGTTTGAGAAATCAATGTTTTACTTAAATAATAACTAACCTAATTATTAACAATTAAAAATTAATTTTATGACACTTGGACAAACAAATGAGCTAAATATGCTCGAGGCTACGCTAATCACCTTGTTAAAATATAATTCGGTGTATAGCACAAATGCTGTATTGGTTGCAGCTGTGAACACATTGCAGAGTACTATAAATTCGATAAGAAGTACGGATTTAGTGCAAAATGCAAAGTCGAAAGGCATAACTTTGACAAAAGAACAGGCGAAGACCGCCATGATTAACCTTGCTTTTGCTCATGTATCGGCAGGCAGGGCTTATGCCACCGCTACTAGTAACACAACTTTGAAAGCGACTTTGGATTACACGCTTTCGGATTTGAAAAAATTAAAAGATAATGATGCGTGGACTGATTGCCAGACAATACATGATGCAGTTAGCACATATATTGGCAGTATGGCACCTTATGGGGCAAATGCTACAACGCTTGGGGCGTTGCAAACGGATATTAATAATTATGCGCCATTGATTGGAAAACCTCGCAGCCAGGTTGCGGCTTCGGCGGCTGCCACGAAAAACGTGAAAGAAATAATAATAGGGAGTCGTTCGCAAACGAAAGACACGCTTGACCCGATGATGGAACAGTTTAAAACGAGTAATACGACTTTTTATGAGGAGTATCATACTTCGAGAATTATTGTGAATATTGGTACTCATAAGGAAACAATACTGGAAGGGGTGGTTACGAATGGGACTACGCCGATTGCAGGAATTACGGTGAAACTGACGGGTACTAAAAAGAAGAAAATAACCACTAAGACGGGGAAATTCAGGTTTATGAAACTGCTTCCTCAAAAATATACGGTGACTGCAACGGGTACGAATTATGTGAATTTTAGTGAAAATGTGATGCTGACTAAGGATGAGGCGAATAAAATCACTATAGTGATGCTGCCGAATAAGAGTGGGATAGTGGTGGCATAGGCAGGCTATTAGACTGAAGGCTTATGGCTGAATGGGTGATGGGGCGATTGGGGGAATGGGAGAAAATGGAGTTCTTTTTATTTATTTAATACTTACTTTCTTTTCATTGCTTGATTTTTCTTTTTCTTTTGCTGCCACCAAAAGAAAAAGAAACAAAAAGAAAAGTCACCGCTGTTTGAGAATTTGCTAAAATCTACGGGTCATTGATTTCACGCAACCACTAGTCGTTCGTTAAGCATTTATGAGTACTTAAAATTTCGTTGCTCACTTTACGGGTTGCTTACTAGAGGCCATACGCCAATCAATTTCCCTTGATTTTTGTACGCAAATTCTCAAAATGCGGGTCGGGGAAAAGCCGGGCCGACGCGCTTTTAATTTGAATGAAATAAATTATGTATTTACAAGTATGGGAAGGGAATTTTTTTAACTTTGCAATTCGTAAATAATTATAACATGAAAAAAACATTAATAATTATCATAATTTTTGCTTCAATTCATTCTTTTAGCCAAGATGTAAAAGCTATTAAGAAAACCGATTTGGAAAAAATGAATTTGAAAGGAAATATTAAAACTATTTACGACACTTTGTACAACGTAGTTGATAAATTCGGGGAACTAAAGAAAGAAGTTGATACAGATTCCACCTTAATTTTTAATGATAAAGGGAATTTGGTTGAAGTTAGCCTGTACAACCATAATGGTAGTCTTATTCATACATACACATATAAGTATGATGAAAACGGAAATAAAATTGAAAAAGAATATAAGGAAAATACCAAATTAGATCCTGTCGCTGTTGAAAAGGCTTATAAATATACTTGGAAGTATGATTCCAAAGGAAATGTAATTGAAGAAAATAAATATAGTAATTATCTTGATAAGCTTTTAAATAAATGGATTAGTAAATATGACGATAACGGAAATATAATCGAATATAATACATACAACTCAGATGGTAGCCCTGAAAGCAAATACATTTACATGTATGATGACAAAGGAAAAATTATTAAAGAAGAAAACAACTATAATACATACAACGTATATAATTATGGTCAAATTATTAATTTATATAAAATAACTTGGAAATATGATTCCTCTGGAAATAAAACCAAAGAAAAAAATATACTTTATAATAAAAATGAAAATGCTAACTACAATGAAGCGAAAGTGATTTGGAAATATGATAATAAGGGAAAGCTAATTGAAGAAAATCAATATAGTGCTTACGGTAATCTTGTATATAAATATACTTATAAATATGATGATAAAGGAAATATGATTGAAAAAGACCAAAACAATTCAAAGGGTAGTTTAATTAGTAAATGGATTACCAAATATGATAACAAAGGGAATAAAATTGAAGAAAGCGAATATAATAAAGATAGTATCAAGAGAAAAATAATTTCTACTTTTGAATATGATACAAATGGTAATTGGATAAAGAGAACTGATGATGATAATGATTATAGCAGTCCAGGAATAATCTCAAATAAGAATATTAGTATAAGAGTAATTAATTATTAAAGATATGAGTGAAATAAATAATTTTTTAAAGCTAAATCAAAATGAAATAGCTGACATCATTTCTAATAACTTTGAGTTAAATAAAGTATTTAGCTCACATGATTTTATTGAGAAATTTGCTAAAACATTTGAAGCAGATTACATCCAAATGTTAGTTGAATATCAAAATACAGGCAATGCTTTTCTAACAGTTCATAGTTTAATTGCTAGGTACTTAAGTCAAAATATGAATACTTTCAGAATTGAAAAGACTGACAGAAGCGCGAGTGAAAACGTTTTTGGCTCTAAGGATTATATTCAATGGTGGCGAAGAATTTAATATGCTATAAGAAGTTTATTAAACTAGTACGCACTGCTTACTACTCCTGCTTACTTCATACTTCATGAAATTTCTATTAAAAGGCTTTGCAATGTGAAGCCTTTTCGTTATATCACAGAGTCGAATTGCTTCAGGAAACGCACATCGTTTTCGGAGAACATGCGTATATCCTTAACGCGGTATTTTAGGTTGGTAACGCGTTCAATGCCCATACCGAAGGCATAGCCTGAGTAAACCTTGCTGTCTATTTTGCAATTCTCAAGTACAGAAGGGTCCACCATGCCGCAGCCAAGTATCTCCACCCAGCCGGTATGTTTGCAGAAAGCGCAGCCTTTTCCGCCGCAAAGGAAACAGGAAATATCCATTTCGGCCGAGGGTTCGGTAAAAGGGAAGTAGGAGGGGCGCAAGCGTATCTGCGTGCTTTCGCCAAACATTTCTTTTGCAAAATACAACAGCACCTGCCGCAGGTCGGCAAAGGAAACATCCTTATCCACATACAAGCCTTCCACCTGGTGAAAGAAACAATGGGCGCGGGCAGAAATGGCTTCGTTGCGGTAAACCCTGCCGGGGAAAAGCTTCCTGATGGGCGGCTTTTCGGTTTCCATCACTCTTATCTGCACCGATGATGTATGGGTGCGTAAAGCCACATCGGGATTCTTTTTAATGAAAAAGGTGTCCTGCATATCGCGGGCAGGATGCTCTTCGGGGAAATTAAGCGCGGTGAAATTATGCCAGTCGTCTTCAATTTCGCGGTCTTCGGAAACAGTGAAGCCAATGCGTGAAAATATGTCAACTATCTTAGCCCTGATGATGGAAAGCGGGTGGCGCGAGCCTATTTCAATAGTATCAGCAGGCAAAGTCAGGTCAACATCGCTGACGGAATGGCTATGCGAATCATCAAATTTCTCTTTTAAGTGGTTGATCTTTTCCTGTGCGGCATTTTTCAGGTCGTTGAGCAGGCTGCCAATTTCCTTGCGCTCTTCAGAGGCTGTTTGTTTGAAATCGTCAAAAAGCCCTGAAAGCTTACCTTTCTTGGAAAGATATTTAATGCGAAACTGCTCCAGTTCCTCAGCGCTTTTAGCAGAAAAAGACTCAATCTCCTTTTTTATTTCCTTGATTTTTTCACGCATAGAAATATTATTCTATCACTTTAACAGATATTATTTTTACATCTTTCTTAGGACGGTCGTTGGCGCCAGTTTTTACAGCCGCTATTTTGTCCACTACATCCAGGCCTTCATACACTTCGCCAAACACGGTGTAATTGCCATCGAGCCATGGGGTACCTCCAACAGTTTTGTAAGCAGTCATTTGTTCAGGAGAAAGTTTTTTCCCTGATCTCTGGCTGTAACTGGTCAATTCCTGTTCCGATAAAACCTTTCCCTGCACTATATAAAACTGCGAGCCTGATGATGCTTTAGCGGGATTATTATCCCTTGCAGCGCCTAAAGCGCCTCTTTTGTGAAAATATTTCGGCGAAATGATCTCGGCCGGAATAGTGTATTTGGGTCCGCCATTGCCTAAAACCTTTGTTGAATCAGCATTCCTTGAATCAGGGTCTCCGCCCTGTATCATAAAATTCTTTATCACACGGTGAAAAAGCAGGCCGTCAAAATAGGCTTCTTTTACCAGTTTTATAAAATTATCCCTGTGTTGTGGTGTTTCGTTATAAAGCTTAATTTTTATATCTCCATAGTTTGTGGAGATGCATGCTTTCTTTGTGCTGTCTATTCCCTGAGTTTTTGTTGGTTTTGAAAATAAAATACCCGAAAAGGAATAATATCCGACAACAAGAATGATAATTCCAATAGATAAGGTCAACTTTTTTTTCATACTTATTTTTTTATTTAATTAATTTATATATATTTGCCTGTTTAATGGACAAAATTATTAAATAATCGGGAACTATGAAAACAATAATTAAACCTATTATCCTATTAATTATAATTGTTGGTTTTGTTTCTCTTTTAACAAACTGCAGGAAAGATACTGATTGCATAGCAATTATAACCGTAAAAAAACAAGGAACAATTGCGAATAATTTCATTGATACCAATATTGTTTTTCCCAATGCAAAAGTTACACTGATTAAGGGAAATTCTCCTGCCACTAATATTACCGGAGTTACTGATGTTAACGGACAATTCAAACATACATTTGCGCTTCCGGCAATTCTAAATGTTACTGCTATTTTGTTCAAAAAGGATTCCGCTACTGCTGATTCTCTCACTGGGTCTGCCATTATTCAGTTAGTAGTTGGCGGAACAGCATATAAAACAGTCTTTATTAAGTAAATTTCATTCTCAGGAAGTTTTCATTTTTTCATTGAAACAAGTCCTGCAAAGGGGTTCGTAAGATTCTTTTTCTCCAAGAACGACAAGTTTTTTGCTCTCAATTGTTCTGTGAGAAATATGTGCAAGATCACCGCAATTCATGCAAATGGCATGAACTTTTGTAACGTATTCTGCAGTGGCAAGTAAGGCAGGCATTGGGCCAAAAGGTTTCCCAAGATAATCCATATCAAGTCCGGCAATAATAACGCGAATACCACTCATGGCTAGTTGGTTACAAACGTTGACAAGTTCCATGTCGAAAAATTGAGCCTCATCAATTCCAACAACATCTATATCATTTGCGAGCAAAAGAATGTTAGAAGAAGATGGAACGGGTGTTGACATAATATAATTCTGATCATGAGAAACGACTTTTTCTTCATCATAGCGAACATCAATAGCGGGTTTGAAGATTTCCACCTTTTGTTTTGCAATCTTTGCCCGTTTAAGCCTGCGGATAAGTTCTTCGGTCTTGCCCGAAAACATAGAACCGCAGATAACTTCAATCCATCCTCTTTTTTTTGACTGGTTGATAGAATTTTCTAAAAACATTATACTGTTTGTTTATAATCTTTTTTTACCTTTATTCGCTTTTTCAAAAATACAAAATTAAAAGAATTATCAGGTTAAATTTAAGAACAGTAAAACATGGAAAAAAATATTATAAAAGAAGAAATTATTGAGCTATTGGAAGTAATTCTGGAACAATCGGAAATAATCAGCGGTTACAACAAACAGATTCCGCAGATTGAGGTTGATATTGTTCTTTCAAACATTCGTGAATTATATGAAAAATATAAAACGCTTGAAAAGTTCAATAATATTGAGAATAATATACCGACACATGTAGTTGAAGTAAGGAAAAAACCAGAAACTGTTAAAAAACCGGTTATCGCAAAAACAGAGACAGAAGAAAAAAAAATAATTAAAACAGTAATTCCTGATTCCGGAGCTGAAGCAATAAAACCAGTAATTATTTCGAAAGCTATACCACAAACAGTACTTCCTTTAAAAGAAGAAGCAGCCGAAATGAAAAAGGGTTTATTTGAAGAAAAACCTGTTGTAGAAGTTGAGCAGTCTCAGAAGAAAACTAAAGCAAAAAAACCATCTGTTGATCTTTTTTCAGCGCATTCAACCATTGCAGATAAATTTAAAGATGATAAAAAATCGTTGAATGAAAAACTTTCAGGAGATCAAAGTGATAAAAGCATAGCGGCAAAATTGCATAAAAACCCAATTGTCGATTTAAAAGCTGCAATTGGTATAAATGAGAAATTTAAATTTATTAACGAATTATTTGAAGGAAATCTACAGAAGTATAATGATGAAATTGCAAAACTTAATGGATTCGAGAGCCTGAAAGAAGCCGAAAAGCATATTTCGTTTTTAAAGGATGAGTTTTCATGGAAAGAAGGAAGTGAAGCTTTTCATGAGTTAGCTGATCTTGTTTCCCGCCGATACTTATAATCCTGTTTTCGAAAGAAAATTATGATAAAACGTATAGTTATCCTATGCATGGCAGTATTATTCTATTTGCCAATTCGCTCTCAGGATAAAAACTATGCAAGAAGCATTATTGATACACTTGCTTCTCCTTCCATGCATGGAAGGGGATATGTAAATAATGGTGATAAAATAGCTTCAAGATTCATTAATGAGGAATTCAAGAAAGATGATCTAAAATCATTTGGCAATACTTATTTTCAAACCTTTCATCTGCCGGTGTGTGACTTATCGGGAAATATGACTGTAAAGATTGGAATTAGAACGCTTTCTCCAGGTGTTGAATATTTGGTTTCCCCATCAAGCCCTACCACAAAAGGAATATTCCGTGTTTTGAAAATTGACAGTCAGATAGTAAAAAATAAAAGAAAATTTAATAAGATTTTAAGAGCTGATCTCTCAAAGAAGTTTGTCCTTCTTAATCGTAAAGGAATAAGTGATAAAAACATCCTGGCGCAGCTTGACACAATTGAATATAAAAATTCTTTAAATGCGGTTGGCTTCATTACCCTTTCTGACAAACTCATTTGGGGTGCCGAAGATGCACTCGAACCATCTAACACAGTAAACATTACAATTAAAAGTAAAAACCTTCCGGCAAAACTGAAGAAAATAACAGTTGATATTTATAGGGAATTACAGCCATCTCATGAGTTCAATAATATTATAGGCTATGTTGAAGGAAAAACAAAACCTGATTCTTTTATAGTGTTCACGGCTCATTATGATCATCTGGGACAAATGGGTTCAGATATTTATTTTCCCGGTGCAAATGATAATGCCAGCGGTACTGCTATGATACTAGATCTGGCAAAATATTATTCAAAGAACCAGCCCGATTATTCTGTTGCCTTTATTTCGATGTGCGGTGAAGAACTGGGATTAATAGGTTCTTCGTATTATGTTTCTCATCCGATATTTCCGCTTTCTGAAATTCGGTTTCTTATAAACCTTGATATGGAAGGGACAGGAGATAATGGCATTAAAGTGGTCAATGGAACTGTAATGAAAAAAGAATTTGATCTTTTATCAAAAATCAATGATGAAAAAAAATATCTGCCATCGGTAAATATACGAGGAGAGGCCGCTAACAGCGATCATTACCCATTTTATAAAAAGGGAGTAAGAGACATTTTCATATACACACTTGGCGGAATAGGCGAATATCATAATATATTTGATAAAGCAGAAACATTACCCCTTACAAAATACGATGACCTTTTTAAATTACTTACGGATTTTGTACAAGCATTAAATGATTGATATCAATTGTTAATAACGCATTAATAAGTTATTTTATAATTCATTTAAAACAGTAAATAATATTATATTTTTGAACTATAAATAATTAAATAAAATAATATGGTTACAAAGAAGAAAGCTCCTGCCAAAAAAGCAGCAGCAAAGAAAACCGTTGCAAAGAAAGCAGTTAAGAAAGCTTGTGGATGCGGTTCCAAGAAAAAATAGTTAAAGATAAACCCTGGGAAACCGGGGTTTTTTATTATATTTCGATATTCTTCTTCTCCGACAAATCACTTTTTCTATTTCTTTTATCTCGCACATAAATAATAATTACTTTTACAGTAATTATGTCAAAGTTATATCTTGTTCCGACACCTATAGGAAACCTTGAAGATATTACATTCAGGGCTGTCCGTGTTTTAAAAGAAGTTGATTTAATTTTAGCAGAAGATACACGTACTACTGGCAGACTATTGAACCACTATGAAATTGAAACACGAATGATTTCCCATCACTTGTTTAATGAACACAAAGAAGTACCGCAAATTGCAGAAAAAATATTAAACGGTATGAATATAGCGCTTGTGAGTGATGCCGGAACACCGGGCATTTCCGACCCCGGTTTTCTTCTGGTGCGCGAATGCCTGAAAGCAGGAATAGAAGTGGAATGTTTGCCTGGCCCTACTGCCTTTGTTCCGGCGCTTGTTGCCAGCGGAATCCCTTGTGATTGTTTTCATTTCGAGGGTTTCCTTCCACAAAAAAAAGGAAGACAAACAAGATTAAAGATACTTGCAGAACTACCCAATACTATTGTTTTATATGAGTCCCCTCATCGTTTAATAAAATCGCTGGAAGAATTTTCGCTTTACTTTGGTGCAGAACGCAAAGCATCTGTATCCCGTGAACTCACTAAGTTATATGAAGAGACACAAAGAGGAACGATAAATTCTTTGCTGGGATATTTTAAAAACAAAATAATAAAAGGCGAGATTGTTATTGTAATTGAGGGGAAAAAGGATTAAACCTCTTCTGTTTCCCTCGCTTTTCTATATCCATTTATTTATTCTCTTCCTCCGAAACCTTCTTTATTATTAGCCTTTACAGGCTAAGGATTTTTTATTTCTACTTTGCTGTAACTTTTAATTTTTCCACGGCGTCTTACGATTGAAAACAACAAAGAAGTATTCATCTTAAAACTTAAAAAAATGAAAACAACCATAATAGCAATAATAAGCATAGTGCTGCTTTCGATAGCAGTTAGTGGGAAAGCAAATGCAAACAGCATTACACCCGGGAACCTTGAAAAACTGATAGGAAAACAAATCTCTTATCCCGATTTTGCAAAACAACAAAAGCTTGAAGGAGTGGTATTGGTTGACTTTTCAGTTAATCCTGACGGGACAATTACAGTGAACCAAACGAACGCCAGCAATGCAAGTCTTAAAGATTATGTTGTAGCTAAACTTAAACAGCTAAATATAATTCCATCAAAAGATAATATTAATAAAACGTATGATATAAGGTTTGATTTCAAATATGAGAAATAGATTCCTCGATTTTACGAATAATTAATAGCAGCGAGCAATCAGTTCGCTGCTATTATTATAATTATTATTGCCAATTATTTTGAGAATAACAATTAAACAATTTAGCATTACTTGAGTAAAGTATGTACGTTAAATAGTTAAATTTTATTAATTTTGCTATTCGTGAGGCCCCGTAGTTCAGCTGAATAGAACGTCAGATTCCGGTTCTGAAAGTCGGGGGTTTGAATCCCTCCGGGGTCACTAGCTTCTGAAGCCCTTGTTAATATAGCAGTTACAAGGGTTTTTTATTATGTATTAACTCGGAAAATTAAACTTTATCCCTAAACGCACACCATAATAAAATTTCTCTTTTTTGTAGATGACTTGACGTACCTGATAGCTGGCATAAGGACACAGCTGGAATAAAAATAATCCACATCGTTTTTGTATTCCTGCTGTAAGTTCTAAATCATTGAAAAGGACAGGAGAAAATTGATGACCTAACTTTCCGTTATTGCTTATAGAGTCCAACTTTTGTAAATAACCGACATGCTGTTTCACATGAACATCAAGGTTGGTACCTGCTCCAACTATTAAAGAAAATTTACGTCTTAATTCCAGATGATAATTTATTGCTACAGGTACCTGAAATAAAATATCATCGATTTTGATATGAAAATAACTATTGGCAGTATCATTATTATGCAGGTTATACGTTGATGTAAACGGAGTATGTTTACAATTGCTAAAATCTTGGTCATCATTGTATTTTTCATTATTAATGCCTAATACATTCAGGCCTACACTCAAACCCCATCGGTCTTTTAAGAGTGCTTCACCCGATATTCCGCAACCAACCTGGTGTCTTCCACCTCTCAGGTTTACCCCTGCATTATAATGAATATTCTTAAAAATGGATAATGAACGCCTCACTTCATCTTTAGCTTTATCGTTATTTACTGCTTCATCCTGAACCGCTTGGTTTGCCTCTGCCACTATCTTCCTTTCAGGAATAACCGTATCTTTTTTTACATTTTCAGTGATACCTTCATTACTTGTTCTCCCGTCAGTTTTAACAGCTTGTACTTCCTGTGCTGTTTTTTCCAGGCTGGTCTGAGCTATGACCGGAGAATTATTGTCAGCATTAAGTGTAGCATTTTCTCCTTTATTATTCTCCGGAATATTCTTTACATTTTCATTCTTCATAGGAGCCATGCTGTTAACATTATTTTCGGAAGATACCGGAACATTATGTTCAGGAACAACTGCTTGTGATATTGGGTTGTTCGAAGCTGTCACGCTTTCTTTTGGAGGTATGCTATTGGGACTAATAACGGTTTGCTTTTTATTTATAACCGAAAGTTCTGTATAAAGCCCGTTAACCGTTTGATGTAGCTCCTTGTTCTGATTTACCAATATAATATTCCACGTTATCAGCCCTGCAATGATCACACTGCTTCCAATAAGAACCCAGCTGCGTTTTGAATTCCTTACACGTCCCAAAGTACGGTTACGGGTTACATAATCATGCACCCTTTGAATATCCCCTTCTTCATAAGAAGTGTTGATATTCTCAAGCTTCCTTTTTAATGCATCATCAAAATTCTCAATTTTCATGGACCTTCGAGAGTTTAAATTGATAAGTATGATAATGATATGGATATGCGCTGCTGATCATACCCTGTAATTTCTTCCTTGCATCCATCAAGTTTGATTTTGACGTCCCCTCTGATATTCCCAGCATGTCAGCTATTTCACGATGAGTGTATCCTTCTATCACAAACAGGTTAAAAGCGATCCTGTATGAAGGCGAAAGCTTATTGATCAATGATAATATCTCGTCCGATGATATTTTACTGATGATATTTTCATCCACCTCTACATCACCTATATCTTCAATATCTGACTGGTTATTATAGTTAAATTGCTGGTTCTTCCTGAAATGATCAATGGCAGTATTTACAATTATCTTTCGTATCCAGGCTTTGAAAGGCTGGGAATGATCGTATTTAGCAAGATTATTGAATATCTTTAAAAACGAGTCGTTGATGATCTCATCCACTTCTTGCTTATTTTCAACATAACGCATACTGATGCTCTTTGCAAATGAAAAATATATGCCTATCAATGCCTTTTGCGCCAATTGATCTCCTTTCAGGCAAGCATTTATGATACTTTCCTGGTCATCGCTCCTGAAATGTGACTTTTTATTAAAAAACAATTAAGGTAGTTTTTAATAACACAATTAATTATTCGGCAATAAAGATACAAATGATTGGCTTTACAAAAAAATTAACAAATTAATTATCTCATTATGGTGCGATATACATTATCTGTAATATCCTTGAAGGTCTTAACACGCATTAAGTCGTTCTCTTCATAAAAATACACCTTAAATTCTTTTTCAATTTCCAGTAATGCTTCTGTCATTTCATACGAATCCACGTTATAATCATTAAAATGCGCTACCATCTTCAAATCCTCTTTGGGTACTTTCAGATTAAGGCTGATAATGGAAATGATCTTTGATGCAATTTCCTGCTTCGTTATTTTTATTGGTGCCATATACATGAATTTAATTATTGACTATTTTTTATTTTTTCGGAGATGTTTACAAAACTTCTTCCTATATATTAAACATTACGTATCGATTTTGGAAAAGGTGGGGTAGAAGTAAATTTTTTTTAAATCCCATATAATTAAGCATCCACAAAAATCCTATTGAATAATATAAATATATTGGTTTGATACCCACAGGGGAGTATAAGGGCAATCAAACTGCCACTTTCTTTAAGGTCGAATTGTTTTTTGATTGTATTAACTTAACACGTCAAATGTCCCTTAATTCATATATTCGCTTAAAAGATTGCATTAATTGGTTTGAAAACTGTATCTCAGGGATCACATAAATATAAATAGGTTGCATTTTTTTGTAACCCATTTATATTTACACAACAATTCTATACAACATATTCATAAATATTAAAGCCATTTTGTAAATAAGATAGAAAAATTCATTCTGTTGAATAATGTACGTCTATTGATAACAAAAAAGGCCATCTGCGAAGATGGCCTTTTTTGAAAATATTTAAATAAGCTTACTTTACTGATTTTTTCAGAGCAGCGCCAGCTTTGAATTTTGCTACTTTCTTTGCAGCAATTTTAATTGGCTTGCCGGTTTGAGGATTGCGGCCTGTTCTTGCAGCTCTCTTAGCTATTGAGAAAGAACCAAAACCAACAAGGATAACGCCTTCACCTTTTTTAAGAGATTTGCTGATTGCGCTAATTGTGGCATCAAGAGCTTTACCTGAATCTACTTTGCTTAATTTTGCTTCTTTAGCAATTGCATCAATTAATTGTGCTTTGTTCATGATTTTTTAATTTAAGTTAGAATTTAAGTTAATTATTTGTCGACAAAATTACTGAAAATGATATACAATAAGCTATTAATCACACTTAGTTATTAGCAATTTATGGAAAGATATTAACAATTTCGAAGCTCCTAGAGGAATTGACGTAGTTTATAAGTTCGTCGGATTGCTTCTTGATTCTTTGGAATAGGCTATTGACAGGGCTTGCATGTGTTAAATAAAAATGCAAACGAAAATATGTATGGGTCTATACTTCGATTGGTTTATGATTACTGTTATACGTTCTTTTATATTTACTTAAAAAACCAAGTCCTTTGGGTATGTTTATTTGCTTTATATCTCAATGTTTGTGTGTTTTACTTGATTAAAAGGTATCTTTTTGGATACCCCTTTTTTATATATAAAAATATTATCTTTGCTAAACTTATATATTATTGAGTGTGTTTTTTAAAATTATGATCAATATGAAAAAACATTTATTTATTTTTTGTTTATTTTTACTCATTGGATATTCAGGATATTCACAGGTTTCTGAAATATTCAGGACAAAATATAATCTTGCCGAAAGTTATTTGAATGATGGAAACTTTCAGGATGGATTACCTATATTTCTTTTTCTGGATACACTAACTCCCGGCAATCCCAATGTTGATTTTAATATAGGCATATGTTATATTAATTCTATTCTTGACAAAACAAAAGCTATCCCTTATTTAGAAAAAGCTATCGTAAATGTTTCTTTAGATTATACTGGTAATGCTGACGAAGTTACCGCACCAATATTTGCATTCTATTATTTAGGACGAGCTTATCTTATCGATTATAAAATTCCTGATGCTATAAAATATTTTGAGAAATTCAAATATTATCTTACCGAAAATGATAAAGACCTATTAAAAGATGTAAACAGGGAAATTGAAATGTGCTATAATGCCAAAAAGTTAATGGCGAACCCTGTTAATATTAAAATTGAAAACCTCGGAGAGCCTATCAATAGCCCTTATCCAGATTATTCACCTGTAATCTCTGCAGACGAATCTACTATAATATTCACTTCCCGCCGCCTTGGAACTACATGTGGGAAAAAAGATGTTGACGGAAAATATTTTGAAGATATTTATGTCGCAAATTTAGGGCAGGACAAAAAAAATTGGGGAACTAACTTCAGGAAAATAGGTTCCAACATCAATACATGTGGGCACGAAGCTTCTATAAGTTTATCATACGACGGAAAAGAGTTATTTATTTATAAAGATGACAATGGCGATGGTAATATTTATGTGAGCTATTATAAGGATGATGAATGGTCTGTTCCCGAGAAGCTTCCTGCAGAAATAAATTCAAAATATAGGGAATCCCATGCTTGTTTAAGTGCTGATGGAAACACTATTTATTTTACAAGTAACAGGCCGGGGGGATATGGTGGATTGGATATTTATAAGTGCGAGAAACTTACAAATGGCAAATGGTCAAAGGCTGTGAACTTAGGGCCAAAGATAAATACGGAATATGATGAAGAATCTCCATTTATTTTGCCTGATGGTGTTACATTGTATTTTGCTTCAAAAGGTCACGAAAGCATGGGTGGCTTTGATATTTTTACATCCACATTATCTGAAGACGGAGAATGGTCAACACCTGAAAACATAGGCTTTCCTATTAATACTACAGATGACGATGTGTTTTATGTCCCGACAAAAGATGAAAAACATGCCTATTATTCATCAGCAAAAGAATGGGGATATGGTGATCAGGACATTTACAAATTAAGCATTATCACTCAGAAAAAAATTGTGGCTCATCTCAAAGGAATTATTTTTGACGAACTTTCATACAAACCTGTTGAGGCAAAAATTGAGGTGACAGATGCAAAAACCAATGAAATAATTGCCAGCTTAACATCCGGAGGCGAAGCAGGAGATTATTATGTGTCGCTTCCTACGGGGAAAAAATACAATTTGGCCGTCAGTGCTGATAAATATATCACACATAATGAGACTATAGATGTCCCTGACACCATAACAAACCCTGAAATTAATAAAGCTATTATGCTCCAGAAGATCCCAATAGCTTCTAAAGAAAAAGAAAATAAAATTATGTACGATAATAAAGAAGTCGCAGTGGGGCAACGAATCATTTTGAACAATGTGTTTTTCGATTTTGACAAATATACTCTTCGACCTGAATCGGCAGTTGAACTTGACAAGTGGGTAGCATACCTTAAAGAAAATCCAACACTGAAAATTGAAATTTCCGGGCATACTGATAATAAAGGAACGGCCGAATACAACTACACCTTATCCGATAACAGAGCAAAAGCTGTTCGTGAATATTTTATGGTAAATGGTATCAACAAAGACAGGATGACCTGGAGGGGATATGGATTCGACGAACCTATAAGTACTAATAAAACTGATGAAGGACGCCAGAAGAACAGGCGAACAGAAATTAAAATCACAAGCAAATACTAATTTGATAGATTGGGTTGAGGAATGCCGAAACCTGGTTTCTCCCCTGATCTAAAACCCATTAAAAAGTTTGTTCCGGCCGCCCTTGAATTAACAGATAAATACACATTGTGTTTAACTAAAAATATGGCTATGAAAAAAGTGTTTGCTGTTTTCTTTACATTTTTTGCTGTATTATTTGCAGCAATTACCAATGGCCAGAATCTCATTCAGGTTACAAGGGCAAATCAGGAACAAATAATCAATCTTGCAACTGATCAGGTATTAGAAATACAACTGCCAAGGAAAGCTTCGACCGGTTATACCTGGTGCGAAGCAAACAACTCTGCTGATAAATCAATACAGAAATCAATTACTCAGATTGGAGAGGCTGATTTTATTCATGATGCCGGCACTATTTTAAATGGTAAAACAATAACAGTATCCGGCACACAGGTATTAAGGTATGTTGGAACTTCGCAGGGAACTACCGTACTTACATTGTAATTAAGACGTCCGTGGTAAAAGAATAAACAGGCTATTGACAGTTATACC
>JBEKEO010000014.1:0-39374 GCA_050013795.1 Bacteroidales bacterium | reverse complement strand
TAATCTGCAATTTTCGCGGTGCTGTCACCACAATCATGACCAATTATATTTCGTAATCTGCCTTTTTTGTTATCGCGTAAAAATTCCTTGTAGAATATCTCGCTTCTATCCATTCCGCCAACTGATGTAGCAGAAATAAGCCCAGTCTTTGCATCAGTAATATTTTCAATCCTTGCATTGATCATAGCTTCTTTTACGGCACATAAACCCAGCAATGCTGTACGAGTGTATGATTGTGAAGAATGTAAGCCTAAATTTTCTCCAAGCTTTTCATTGGAAAACTTTACTTCGGCAACAGGTATTTCGTTTTTATATTTGGTTGATAAGAATTCGGAAAATCCGAGTCCTGATCTTCCAAGATAAACGGACTCAAGCGTCTCATTGACATTATTGCCAATAGCTGAAATTATCCCGATACCAGTAACAAATACCTTTTGACTCACTACTATTTCTTTTGATTTTGTTGAATATATTCTACCATAGATTTTACGGAAAATAATATTTTCTTTCCTTCTTCAGCCGTTTTAATTTTTAGTCCGTATTTCTTTTCAAGCAAAACGGTAAGTTCAAGGGCATCTATTGAATCGAGACCCAATCCTTCCATAAAAAGAGGAGCATCAGCTTTTATATCCTCAACATTGACCTCTTCAAGGTTTAGCGCTTCAATAATTTCTTTCTTTAACTTTTCTATTAATTCTTCCATATTATTGGGTTTTAATTTTATAATCATGTATATAATTGTAAGATATTTTCTGGATTAAATATATTACTATTGATTCTCTCATCCTTATCCTTTTCAATTAAATAAAGCACTGCATCATATTTATCAGAAAGAAAATCTACCCAACCAGTTATACAATGTTGCACTTTGCCATATTCAAACAAATCCGAGATATAATTATAAATTAAATCAGGATCGAATTTCTCACTTATAAAAAAGGTGTTTTCTCCTGTTATTTCATGTCTGATACATATTTCTCCAATCAAAATATTAGGCAGTGTATAAACAAATACTGAAGGACTAGGGAAATAACTTTCACTGTCTTTGATTGTGTCATTAAATGTTTTATCTGTATCAAGCGAAGAAGATGAATTTGAAATAACGATACCTGTTTCTTCTGGACTAAAAGAAAAAACATTGCTTTTGTTAATAAGAATTTCTGCGGCAAGAAACCCGAGTTTGCTTAAATTATCCATTTTAAAAAATTTGGAATAATTTATCTTGAAGTGCTTATACGCATTCTTCATAAAAACCGATGGATTCGCATTATCCTTGGCAAGACTAAATAACAGGTCTTCGTCCAAGAAAATTTTATTATTCCTGATCTTACATACACTTTTTATGATAAGTTTTTCATTCATGCTTTATGAAAAATTATACTGGCGTTACATCCGCCAAAACCGGAAGCGATTTTAAGACAACTTGATAATTTCTTTTCAAAGGTCTTATTAATAATATTGATCTTCCCGGAAACTCCAATCTCATTAAATCCGGCTGTTCCGAATAAAATATTATTTTTAAGCGAATAAATGCTAAGAACAGATTCAATAATTCCGGCAGCACCAAGTGTATGACCAAAGTATCCCTTAAAACTATTTACAGGAATATTCTCCAATCCTGCACGGTTAATGGCAATCGCTTCCATCTCATCATTATATGGGGTTGCGGTACCATGCGCGGAAATAAAATTAATTTTATCGGCAGGAAAATCGTTAATGGTTTTCCGAATAGAAAGATAAAGCCCATCTCCGGTTCTTGATGGTCCTGAAATATGATTCGCATCATTGCGTGAAGAACCGTTGCCAACAATTATCTGCTGATGATTGGAAATATTTTTATCTGAAGTTAAAATAACAGTTGCACAACCTTCTCCCAGACTTAAGCCATCTCTTGTTTTATCAAAGGGTTTACATGGACCGCTGCTTAATGATTGGAAAGACTGAAAGCCTGAAATAACAAATTTGGAAAGAATATCAGCTCCGGTTATTACAACATTTTCGTATCTCCCTATACGAATCATCATGCTTCCAGCAATGATAGCAATCACTCCTGAAATACAGGCATTTGAAATTACCAATGGTGTGTTCGGATTTCCAAAATATTGTTGAATCAACTTTGCGGTATCATGTAGGTAAAGTCGTTCTTCTCCAAATTGTAAATACTTTTCCTTTTCCAAAACATCAATGTTTCCTTTCGTTGAGGAAAGAATAAATAGAGTATTATGATTACTAACATTAATGCTCGTTTTGCTTATTGCATCTTTTATGGAAAGTATTGCTAACTGCTCAAATCGAGTGAACTTATCTGGATTATCTATATTCCGGAACCTAGATGAAAGGTCATCTGAATTAATTAATGAAGCATAAAAGCTATTAGGCGCAAGCTTCGGATCATCTATCAAAGTAATTCCTGTTGAACCTTTCTTTATTTCATTACAATTATCTTCAGTGGTGAAACCCAAAGATGTTATAATATTTTCGGTGGCAATATAAACTTCACTCATTTTTCAAAGGAATTTTCGATAGTGCCTTTTTTAAAGACGTAACATCTTTTGTTTCCAGTTGAGAAAAAAATTGGGGAAAGTCAGTAATAATTCCATATTTCTGTTAAGGAATACCTGTACACTCTTTGCAGTTGCAATAATTTCATTATTTGAACTCCCTGAAATAACATATTCAAATATCAGTTTGGCAGCCTCGCAATCAACATATTTTGTCTGAACAATAGCCTTTTCTCTATATTTCAAGGGGCTCTTAAAGTCAATTTCAATATTGACCAATGGGACTATAATATCAGCATTTAAAAAATCGAGATAATGAATGCCATATTTTTCACCAAAAGATTCACGCCCATCTTCAAGATACTTCACATAATTTCCATGCCATACAACTCCCATAAAATCCACCTCATTAAATCTCACTTTTATTTCGGTCGTATCAATCAGATCAATTTTGTTCATTTTTGTATAAGATCAAATTACATTTATAGTTGCGAAGATACAATATTATAGCATTTTGTCAGATTGCCTATAAAAGGAGGTAACCAATTGGGAGAAAGATTAAAGAAGCCTCTTACTGAAAATGCTGTTTATTTAAACTTCTCAAAAGCAATTGGATTACAAACCAATAAGGGGAACAGCCACACTTATTTTGTAAGTAAGGCAATTAATGAAAGCCCGAACATCAGGAACTTTTATTATGAAGTATTAAATAGCAAATTCTCCAACCTTACAGATAAAGCCATGTTTAACAAACATAAGGGCGGATTAAGATATGAAATCGTAAAATAATTTTAACCGCAAAATTCTTTCTTCCAGCCGGAATAGTTGGTTTGGCATTGCTGCAAAATCTTAAATATTCCACTAGCCCAATAATTTCTTACTCCAATTCCAGATGCTGCTATTCCTTTCATTTTTTTAATCACCAAGACATTTTTCGTTGCTATATCAAAAAACACAACTGAAATGGTCGCGGTTTCTTTATATTTATTAAACGACTCTACAAAAAATACCATTCCCAGCCCTTTATCATCCTTTGTCGAATACTTCTTTATGGCATCCTTTATCATATCCTGGTTTACATTAGCGGTATCAGTTGAATTTAAACTCACTAATTTTGTTTCGTCAACTTTGCCGTTTCTGTCGCTTACTATATCAAGATTATTTTTTACGCTTGATTTACTAAAGAATTTCGCAAGGTCATATTTTTTAGCTTCGTTAATGAATAACATATTCCACGAGTTAAATAAATTATTCTTAACACTTGACGGACTTTCAAAGCCTGAACCAATCATCTTTGCAAATGAGAAATCCAGTCCATACCATGTTACATCATTTGTGGTAAATGCATCGCAGGGTTTTTGTGCAAATGAATATCCGCTCATTGCGACTGATACTATAAACCCAATCATAATTTTTTTCATAAAAAAGCCTCCTATTTTTTATTGTTTTATGCTATTAATTAATAATTAATTTCAAAATGTCAATATCAGAATTAGCGCGCAAATGTAAAAATATTATGAGTAAACATAAAGCTTGTTAAAAAAAATTGCAAACCCACATAACGTGAAAATAAAATAATTAAGATTTTTCTCATGAAGTTTATGTATTAATTTTTATTTAAATAAATTATATTAAATTACACCTAACGACCCAGCATTGCTTGAAAAGTCGGAAGTAAGATAAAATAATGTTTTTAAAATTTCACTTAAATCTGTATGCAATAGTATGAAATTTCCTTACATTGTTAAAGCAATTCATCGAAAATTTTGGTCGAAAGCTATGTACCCATAGATATAATTACTTTTACTGTTAATGGTGTTGCACAAATAGTTTAAATATTCGCTGTTTCAGTTGGTGTAAAATCAATTGGTTTTGGTGTAATACCAGTTGTTTTCGCTGCGATTATGACGAACAACTAATAATAAAATATATAATAGCATTCGGAAACTGTTTAACCTGATTAATTCATAAAGGGATCTGGCGCTCTATCAGTAAAAATCCTGAAATAAAAAATATTGATTAAAGCTTGTAATAATATTATTTGTATTTTTGAGTAAATAAAATGCATCGTTATGATACAAAGCCAGAATATTTTTGCAGGCTTAACATCAGCTTATGAAACAGATGAGCAAATTATAGCTTATTTTGAAAAACAATGACAGAAGTAAAATTACATACATCAAAAAAATTAGACATCTATTCCGCTTTAACGGATACAGAGTTGTCATTATCATTGGTTTCCGAAGGGATCAGCGCAGGCTTTCCCTCGCCGGCGCTTGATTTTGTTGACGTATTTATAGACCTGAACAAACATCTTATCAGGCATCCTTCTTCAACCTTTTACGGACGGGTTAAGGGGCAGTCAATGAAAGATGAAGGCATTAATGACGGCGATCTGATGGTCATCGACAAAAGCCTCGATCCGATTGACGGAAAAATTGCCGTTTGTTACATTGACGGGGAATTTACCATAAAGAGAATAAAGTTAAAGAAAGACGTTTGCTGGCTTATGCCCGCAAATGAAAAATATAAACCTATAAAAGTAACCCCTGATAACGAATTTATCATTTGGGGAATTGTAACGCATGTAATTAAATCGCTCTGATGTTTGCGCTGGTTGACTGTAATAATTTCTATGCTTCATGCGCAAGGGTTTTCCGTCCCGATCTTATCGGTAAACCTGTTGTTGTTTTATCAAACAACGACGGTTGTGTAATTGCCCGGAGCAACGAAGCCAAATCAATTGGTGTTCCCATGGGAGCGCCTGCTTTTGAAAACGAAGAACTTTTCAAGAAACACCATGTTCATGTTTTCTCTGCAAACTTTGCCCTTTATGGTGATATGAGTCAGCGTGTGATGAATATTCTGTATGAGTACACTCCTGAAATAGAAATATATAGTATTGACGAAGCCTTCCTTGATTTAACAGGATTTGAAAAATTTAACCTACAAGCATATGGGCAGGAGATGCAATGTAGGGTTACTAAATGGATAGGCATACCTATCAGTATTGGGATTGCCCCGACAAAAGCACTGGCAAAAGTGGCAAACAGAGTTGCGAAAAAATATCCATCTAATACAAAGAATGTATATTTTATTGACAGTGAAGAAAAGCGCATCAAGGCTTTAAAGTGGGTAAAGATCGAAGATGTCTGGGGAATAGGCGAGCAACATTCAAAACGATTGAAATCACTGAATGTAAATACTGCCTTTGCCTTTACACAACTTAATGACTCATGGGTAAGAAAAAATTTATCCGTAATGGGGTTACGCCTGAAACAAGATTTGCAGGGCATCTCCACTTTAGATTTAGAAGAATTTCAAGCTAAAAAGAATATTGCGACAACCCGTTCTTTTGAAAAGAACTATACAGAACTGGAACAACTTAAAGAGCGTGTAACGACTTTTGCTGTTACCTGCGCTGAAAAACTCAGAAAGCAAAAATCATGTTGCAATGCCATGATGGTTTTTATTCATACAAACGGATTCAGGAAAGAACTTCCACAATACAGCAGGAATATTATTGTCAAGCTTCCTTTCCCCACCAACTCAGGCATTGAATTGGCGAGGTTCGCCGTTGAGGCTTTGGAAAGAATCTTCAAAAATGGATTTAGCTATAAGAAAGCCGGCGTAATGGTGATGGACTTTTCGCAGGAAAACAAAACACAGTTAAAATTTTTCGAGAACAGCAATCCCAAACATATTCCCTTAATGCAGAGCCTTGATAAGATCAATAATATGTTCGGACAACAAAAGGTTAAGCTGGCTTCGCAGGACCTGAAAAGAATGTGGAAAATGCGGCAGGAGAAATTATCGCCACGCTACACAACAAACTTAAACGAAATAATCACTATTCACGCCTAATGTGTTTCTTTTATAGATTGTCAAAGACAGCGCAAGAACTGGAAAACCGTTTCAATGCAAAATTTGAAAACGATAAAGAATATCATTTGTCTAATTACAACGGTTTTGAATTTCCTAAAGCGCCAGTAATTACTAATATTGAAACGAATAAAATTCAAATGCTTTATTGGGGATTAATACCACAATGGGCAAAAGACAACACCATAAGAAAAAAAACGCTCAATGCAAAGATTGAAACTATAAACGAAAGGCCTTCTTTTAGAAATTCAATAACTAATCGTTGCCTGATTATTACTGATGGCTTTTATGAATGGCAATGGCTTGATAAAAAAGGCAAAATCAAACAAAAATATCTCATTTCATTACACGGCGATGAAGCTTTTGCATTTGCGGGTCTGTGGAACGAATGGGTTGATAAAATTACAGGCGAAATATGCAAGACCTATACCGTTCTTACAACAGAAGCCAATGAACTAATGAGCAGAATTCATAATACAAAAAAACGTATGCCTGTAATGCTGAATGATAAGAATGAAATAAACTGGCTTAACGGACAAGAAATAATATCAAAGGATATTGAATTAAAAGCGACAAAAGTAACATAAAAATTATATAATTTTAAGCTATCCTAATAAGGTAATATTAAATTCGAATTATAAAAAAGTCGTATTATGAAAAAGCATGATATTCTGTTTTGTCTGTTGTTAATAGTAATCCTGTTACTATTCATACCGCTTCCCGTTTTTGCATTTTTTCAGAAAAGCTTTCTTTACAATGAATCCTATTGGCTCATTACCAGCTTTATTAAATTCGGGATACTTGCCACCCTGGGCGAAACAATAGGGTTAAGAATAAAAAAAGGCACATACAATGCACCGGGATTCGGCATATTGCCGCGGGCAATTGTATGGGGCTTTCTCGGCATCACCATCAAGATGGCCTTTGTGGTCTTTGCAACAGGCGTTCCTGTTTTTCTTGAGAAAAGCTGCGGGATAAAAGGAGTGATAGATGCCATGAAATTCAAGGATATTTTTGATGCGGCTGCAAACGGAAGTGCCGGAATAAGGCTGCTGGCGGCATTTTCTATCAGCACCATTATGAACCTTGTATTTGCTCCCGTGATGATGACCTTTCATAAAATCACCGACACTCATATTACGGATAACAACGGAACGCTTGACGGATTTTTCAGACCAATTAAATTTGGAAGCATTTTCCAGAAGATCAACTGGTTTGTTCAATGGGATTTTGTCTTTAAACGCACCATTCCATTTTTCTGGATCCCTGCACATACGATCACTTTTCTTTTACCTAATGAATACCGTGTTGTATTTGCAGCCCTCCTGGGCGTGGCGCTTGGAGTGTTCCTTTCACTGGCAAGTATTAAGGGAAGTAAAAAATAACAGCAAATCACAATAATATTTTCTGATTTTTATTTGGTATAATAAAAAAAGATTATTTTTAAAAACTGATTTCTGTTTATTATCGGGATGGAAATTCTTTATTTACTTTTTATCGGAATATTTCTTTTTACATTTTATATAGTTGAAATCTAAACCAAACTCATTATGAAAAAAATCCTGATCCTGCTGTGTGTCCTTTGCATTGCAAAAATTTCAGTTCAAGGGCAAAACGACTCAACAAAGAATGCCAATAAAAAATTCGGAATCACTTTCAGTGGTTTTATAAATGCTCAGGCGGCTTATGATACAAGGCAGACAGAGGGAACGCGGGATAATATGTGTAACCTTTACCCGCTTAATGTATCGCTTGATAAAAACGGCAAGGATATAAATGCTCATCCGGGTTTTAATGAATATGCCATGGCATCAAGACTTGCAGGTACTATTACAGGGCCCGATGCTTTCGGGGCAAAGGCAATGGCATATATGGAAGGAGATTTTACCGGTCCTTCTTCATCAGAGAACGATGCTTTTCGTCTGCGGCATGCATATATGAAATTTACATGGCCGAAAGCCGAATTACTGGCTGGACAATACTGGCACCCGTTGAATCTGCCGGAAATGATCCCTTATGTGCTTGCATTGAATACCGGAGCTCCTTTTCATCCGTATTCAAGACAGCCACAGCTGAGGTTTACCAGAAGTTTCGGAAAACTGAACTTTGTAGCTGTTGCTGCATCTAACAGGGATTATACAAGTGACGGACCGGCAGGCGTCTCTTACACATACCTCAAAAATAGCGCAATACCTAATTTTGATGTACAGCTGCAATATAAAAGCAATGATAAAATATTCTTTGGGATCGGGGGTGATTACAAAAGGATAACTCCGCGCTTAAAGAACGACAGCAACCTTGTGGCTGACGAATCACTTGATTGCTATACCGCTACTGCTTTTCTGAAAATAAAGCTGAAGCCGATCACGGTGAAGTTTCAAACGGTATTTGGACAAAACTTGTATGACCAGACAATGTTAGGCGGCTATGCTGTTGAAAAAGCCGACACGGCCAAAGGGAGTAATATTTATACAAACCTGGACCAGCTTACCGGATGGATCGACCTTTCAACAAATAATAAATCCAAATTCAATGCAGGCTTGTTCCTTGGTTATGCCAAGAACATGGGTTCACAGCATAATATCTGGGGCGAATATTACGGAAGGGGTACTGATATTGCTTATGCATACCGTGTCGCACCAAGGGTTTCGTATACTTCGGGCAATGTTACTTTTGCTGCCGAATTAGAATATACGGATGCAGCTTATGGTACACCCGACTCAGAAGACGGAGTAAACAACACAAAAAATGTCTACAATTTCCGTGTACTTCTTTTCACCCAATATAACTTTTAATAAACGCTTCTTATAAGATTACTGTTTTACTTCGTTGATAACGCCTTTTTACAATTGTTGGTAAAGGGAGTTCTTCCTATATAAAATATTAATTATACTTTTACGCATTAATTTCTAAAATCATTTATTATGAAAAGGCTCATAACCGTAATTATTGTTTTTTGTTCATTGGGAATATTCCATTCGTTTGCGCAGGGTAAAAAGGACAGTCTGAACATCCCCTCTAAAAAATCAACAACATCTAACGACAGAATAGTACTGGATTATTTTGACGACATCTGGCAAAGCGCTCCTTCGGGAATAAAAGTAAACTCATACAGCCCCGGTGTTGATATTTATGGCATGGGCAATATCGCTTTCGGGAAAAGCCATTTCAGCCTTGGGATAGGATTTGGTTTCAGCGTACATAATATGAGAAGCGATGCAACACCCGTAAACGAAACGAAATTCGATTCAACTTCAGGCAAATTCATTACAACAGGCAATACTGTTTTTGAGGAAATCCCAGGCATGGTCAATAACAGAACCATAACCTATAACAACAATAAATTTTCTCTTACTTATTTTGAGATCCCGATTGAGATACGTTTCAGGCATATGAACCAGAAAAAGAAAGCTTTTAAGTTTTCTGTCGGCGGTAATATAGGTTATCTTGTAAGCGACCATACTAAATATAAAGGGATCCAATACGCTGGAGATATCAGCGATCCTAATTTAGGGACAGCTACTGTTAAATATAAAACTTATAAAATCAGCAATCTTAATCCTATGGAATACAGCGCAACGGTAAGACTGGGATATGGAATGTTCAACATTTTCGGAACGTATTCTTTCTCCAAAACATTCAAGAATAATAAAGGTCCGCAGATGTTTCCTCTTTCAGTCGGGATAAGTATTACGCCTTTTTAAAGGAAATAATTAAAGATAGCGAACATTACAACAGCTCCCGTAAGAAAGCCGGTATATATTTCGGCAGGTTTATGGGAGCCTGATCTTAATCGGGCATATCCTACAATTCCCGACACAAGCATTATGGCCGCTATAATAAATGTCATATCAATTCCAAGTTTAAGGGAAAGACCGGTAATGAGCCCAAATACGCCACCCATTCCTACCATGTGAGTACTAATCTTCCACCAGAGGTTTACAATTATTACAATCACTAAAAGAGCAGCAGCACCCATCATGGAAAAAATATACATGTCGGGCAGGTGCATCTGGCGAAACATATTGTAAGCCAGGAAATAAAAAATAGCAGTGATGAGATAAGGAAATCTTCTTTCCTGTCTTGTTTCCATCTGGTAACTTTGGATAAAGCCCTGCCTTTTCATCAATAAAACAATCAGCAAGGGAAATACCACTGTTGTGATTAATACAAACCCTAGTAATATCAGCTTCGATTTAAATTCCAACTCAAAGTTGAAAAAGGATTTTAAATTGAACAGCAGCAGCAAGCTATATGCCGGCATAAAAACAGGATGAAATATATACGAGATAATCTTTGCAATACGGTTTTCCATTCAGCGCAAATTGTTATAGTTAAATTTCCTTACGCATACGGGCAACCGTAATATTAAGTTGTTCACGGTATTTGGCTATGGTACGGCGGGCAATGTTATACCCTTTTTTATGCAATATATCGGCCAGTTCTTCGTCCTTCAGTGGTTTCTTCTTGTCTTCGCCTTCTATGCAGTCCATAAGTATCCGCTTAACCTCTTTTGATGAAACTTCTTCGCCGTTATCGGTGGAAAGGGATTCTGAAAAGAAACTTTTCAGGGGAAAAGTACCAAATGGCGTTTGCACATACTTGCTATTCGCAACCCTTGATATAGTGCTGATATCCAGATTCACCTTTTGGGCAATATCTTTCAGTATCATAGGTTTTAAAAGAGTTTCATCGCCTTCAATAAAATATTCCTTCTGGTATTCCATTATGGCAAGCATGGTCTGGTAAAGCGTATTCTGCCTTTGTTTCAAGGCATCTATGAACCACTTCGCAGAATCTATTTTTTGCCTGACAAATGATGCAGCTTCTTTTTGTTCTTTGGTCTTGCTTTTATCATTCGAATACGAATTGAGCATATCCTGGTAGGTCGTACTTACGCGAAGGTCGGGGGCATTTTTCGAATTCAGGAACAATTCAAGTATGCCATTGTTATTTGTAATGATGTAATCTGGGACAACATATTGCTGACTGCGGGCATTCTCAATAAATGTGCTGCCGGGCTTGGGATTCAGTTTCATTATCTCAGCAATGGCACCCTTGAGGTCTTCTTCGGCAATATTGCTTTTCTTTTCAATCTTATCGTAATGCTTCTTGGTAAATTCCTCGAAATGATTTTCTATAATGGATATTGCCAGTTCGATATCTTTCGTTTGAGGATTGATCCTTTTTAACTGCAATAACAGGCATTCCTGCAGGTTGCGTGCGCCAACACCTGCAGGATCAAATTCCTGTATGAGCGATAAAAGTTTATTTATTTCTTTGGGTGTCGTCTTAATATTCTGCGAAAATGCAAGGTCATCAACCATTGCATTGATATCGCGTTTCAAATAACCTGAATCATCCAAATTCCCAATGATGTGTGCTCCTATCTGGTATTCTTTTTCGTCAACATCTTGCAATCCTAACTGGGAAAGAAGTTGTTCTGAAAATGTGATACCTGAAGCATATGGCATTTCTTTTCTTTCATCATCAAGACTGGTGTTATTAGCAACAAGTTTGTACATGGGTATTTCGTCGTCTTCAACATAATCATCAAAAGCAAATTCGTCTTCATCGCTGCGTACAGGTTCTTCTTCATTTTCTTCGTCTTCATTGAGGTCGGTTATTATTTCCTCTTCCTGTTCGTCAGTGGGTTCTTCTTCGTTTTCCTCTTCGCCTTCTTCCAGTGCGGGGTTTTCTTCCATTTCCTGTTTTATCCTTTGTTCAAGGGCTATGGTTGGTATCTGCAACATTCTAATCAACTGGATCTGCTGGGGCGAAAGCTTCTGAAGCAGCTTTTGCTGTAGTTTTTGGTTTAACATTATAATCTCCTCCCGTATTTCATTAATGCTGCAAGTTAGTCATTTTTTTGTCAAAAATCAAGCATTTTAATGAAAACTTTTATAGGCTCTTTTGTTTGTACATTTATCAATCAATTTTAAAACTCTGCATTTTGTGGCGTTCTCGGGAAAGGAATCACATCCCTTATATTTCCCATACCCGTAACAAATAATATCAGTCGCTCAAAGCCAAGACCAAAGCCACTGTGTGGTGCGGTGCCGAATTTCCTAGTTTCGAGATACCACCAAAGGTCTTCCTCTTTTATTTTCAGTTCCTTTATGCGCGCATACAATTTATCATACACTTCCTCCCTTTGCGAACCCCCTATGATCTCGCCTATCTTTGGAAACAGCACATCCATGCCGCGTACCGTTTTCCCGTCGTCGTTCTGCTTCATGTAGAAAGCTTTGATGTCTTTAGGATAGTCGGTTAGGATGACAGGTTTCTTGAAATGTTTTTCAACGAGATACCTTTCGTGTTCCGATTGCAGGTCGCTGCCCCAGGTGTTGGGGAATTCAAACTTCTGTCCTGATTTCTGTAATATGTCAACGGCTTCAGTGTAAGTCAGCCTTTCAAAATCGGTATTCACAATAGAATTCAACCTTTCAACAAGTTCTTTGTCATACATGTTGTTCAGGAACTCTAGGTCGTCGGCGCAATTTTCAAGGGCATAGCGGATAAGAAACTTCAGGAAATCTTCTGCAAGGTCCATGTTATCCTTAATTTCATAGAAAGCCATTTCAGGTTCTACCATCCAGAATTCTGCAAGATGCCTTGGTGTGTTAGAATTCTCAGCACGGAAAGTAGGCGAGAATGTATATACCAGCGATAATGCCATTGCCCCAAGTTCGGCTTCAAGCTGCCCTGAAACAGTGAGGTTGGTGGATTTGCCAAAGAAATCTTTAGTATAGTCAATTTCACCCTTATCGTTTTTGGGAAGATTTTCTATATCGAGAGTGGTAACGCGGAACATGGCCCCTGCCCCTTCGGCATCGGAACCTGTAATAACAGGCGTATGCATGTAATAAAAGCCATTATCGTTAAAGTATTTATGTATGGCATAAGCCATGGCATGGCGGATACGCAGAACAGCGCCGAACGTATTTGTCCTTGGACGTAGATGCGCTATTTCCCTCAGAAACTCAAGAGTATGACCTTTTTTCTGCAAAGGAAACTTTTCGGGATCAGCTTCACCGTATAAGATAATTGTATCGGCATTGATTTCAACCTTTTGCCCTGAAGCAGGCGATTCTACCAGTTTACCCGTAACACCAATGCATGCACCCGTGGAAATTTGTTTGAGCAGATTCTCGTCGAACTTCTGAACATCGGCAACCACCTGTATATTATGTATAACAGAGCCATCGTTAATGGCTATGAAAGCTACGTTCTTATTTCCTCTTTTGGTGCGCACCCATCCTTTAACTGTTACTGTGCTGCCTATACTTGCAGTTTCCGGGCTCTTCAGTAAATCCTTTATCTTATGTCGTAAATAATAATCCATCACCATTTGATTTTTTTGCAAAAAAACGACTTTTTTGCGGGATTAGCAAGTTTATAGAACAGACCCGTTGATGCATTTGTCATGTAAAGTTATACACTTGTCATGATAGGTGTCGCATTAGAAATAAGGGAAATATCCGTCTGTTTATTTCTTTGCTTTCTCCAGATACTTTTCCCTTGTTTCCTGCGTTAGTATGCCTTCGTAGATCACCTTTATAATCGCATCGAATATTTCGCGCGGGTGCCTTGGTATCCTGCCCAGCAGATCCTTTGGTAACTGGTCGAGGAACAATGGATCGAAAAGATTATCAACGGCAATCAGAAAAGTAAGCAAGGCGACATCTTTATTAATATCTTTTGAGATATGCCCTTTTTCGATGCCTTCGTCCATCAACCGGGAAAAACACATCTGGGATATTTCGCGCTTGTAAGCGGTAATCTTATTCCATGCTTCGGGAGAGGTTTTACGCACATTGCTTGAAAACTTTGCTGAGATAGCCGAAAGAGTAACAGCAGTGTTTGTGAAAATGATCTTTAACTTTTCAGTAAATTCTATCCTTGGCTTTGCAAGCACCTCATTGATCTCGGCGGTAAGGCCATCTCTCAGGTCGTCAATCACCTCGTTCAGTATATCTTCCTTGCAAGCAAAATAATGATATAACGTTTTCCTGCTGATGTCAGCTTTCTTAATGATGTCCTCAATGGAAACGCTTGTATAGCCGTTCAGAAAGAAAAGCCCTCTTGCAACTTTCACCGTTTTTTGCTTAATATTCCTTTTGCGTGGCATAATGCTTTAATAATATGATGTAAATATAGGAATATTTTGTTTTTACAGACAAGCTGATAATTATACAAGCTTAAACGGACATATTGAACAGACAGACAGGAAACTAAGAAAACTATTTATCTTTTTTTTGTTTCCTTAGTTTAATTATATATATATTTGCAAAAAAATCAAATGACAGATACTGAAATAATACAAAGGGTTTCGGAATTGTATTTGAAATACGGCATCAAAAGTATAACAATGGATGATGCTGCAAGAGAGCTGGGCATTTCGAAAAAAACGCTTTATGAGTACTTCAAAGATAAGGATGAGCTTGTTAAGCAGTTTGTGGAGCATCACATGCTAAAAATGCATGAAGAAATGATGAAGTTGCAAACATCGCAGGTTAATGCCATTGAAGAATTGCTTATCGTAAGCAAATTTATTACCCAGTACCTTAAAAAGATAAGTCCTTCGGTAACATACGACCTGCAGAAGTACTATCCTGAAATTTGGAAAAACATAAACTTTATGCAGCGCGACCATATTTTTAAACGCATAAGAGAGAATATGGTAAGGGGTATTAAAGAAGGCTTATACCGGAAAGACCTGCACATTGACATTATTGCAAACTTTTACCTGTTCAGGATGGAGATGTCGCAAACCTTTGACCTGATAGTGGAAAGCAAATATTCATACGAAGAACTATTTAATACATCATTTAATTATCATATACGTGGCATAGCAAACCAAAAAGGAATAGACTACCTGGATAGTAAAATCAAACACAGCACTTAACCGATTTTTTCGATCGTTTAACGATTTGCCTTTTCCGGTAAAAAACACAAAGAATAATTTCGTCAAGTAAAATGAATAAATAAATAAGGAGCACTTAAGATGAAGAGAAAAGAAATAATGTTTATCGCAATACTTTTCTTGGCTTTTAATATAGCATCTGCACAAAAGGAAAAGAAGGACAGCATTATGTCCTTTACCTTAAAAGCAGCGCAGGATTATGCATTACAAAACAGCCCGCTTGTTAAGAATGCTAATCTTGATGTGGAAAGCGCTAAAAAGAAAATATGGGAAACCACTGCTATAGGGTTGCCGCAGGTGAATTCAAAGCTGTCTTATTCATACATGATCACAGTGCCTTCCCTAGAAACCGAATTTACCGGTTTAACAGAATTAGGATCTTGGATGTACGGTGCAGATCAGGCATTAGCCGGATTGACACATAATCCGGGCTTTGGGCATGTTCCGGCTCCTGATCCGAACCAGACAGTAGCAACAGAAGACCAGCTTAGATGGGGACTGACATATGATATTACAGCATCGGAACTTATTTTCAGCGGAGCGTACCTTGTAGGATTGCAAACATCAAAGATATTCAAGCAACTTTCAGAACAGGGGGTAACAAAATCGCAATTAGATGTCAGCGAACAGGTAACCAATGCTTATTATCTTGTTTTAATTACACAGGAAAATATTGAAATCATCGACTCTACTTATGCTAACATGGAGAAAATACTTAATTACACAACTTCCATGAACAAGCAAGGTTTGCTTGAAGAGTCAGATGTAGATCAGGCTACACTCACAACAAGTAATTTAAAGAACAGCAAAGATATGCTGTTGCGCCAGCTGGAGGTTGTAAAGAATTTACTAAAATTTCAGATGGGCATTGATCTTAACAGCCAGATCGCTCTTATCGATAATCTCACTTCTTTGATTGAATCACAGGATATGGCGGGCTTAATGGTTAAAGATTTTAATGTTGCCAATAACAATGATTATAAACTGATGCAGACGCAAGAAAGATTGTCTGCATTAAATGTTAAGTATCAGAAATCTTCATTCCTACCTGATATTGCAGGATTTTATGCATTTGATAAGAATTTCAACAAGAATGCTTTTTCGTTCACTCCCCCTAATATGGTTGGGCTAAGTATGAATATCCCAATTTTTGGAAGTGGGATGAAATTTGCAAAAACTAGTGAAGCGAAGATAAGTCTTGAAAAAGCTAAAATTTCAAAAGAGCAGGTGGGGCAGGGTTTACAAATGTCATTTATCGAAGCCAAATCGGCATTTATATCTGCCTATGAAAAGTATGAAACAAGCAAGAAAAATGTTCGCTTGGCGGAAAAGATATATAATAAAAATATAGTAAAATACAAAGAAGGAGTTATTGGAAGCATGGAGCTGACTCAATCACAGAATCAGTACCTGCAAGCACAGTCGGCCTACTATAATTCTATAACAGACCTTACAACTGCAAAATCGAAACTTGAAAAATTGTTGAAATAAAAAAAATTAATAATTATGAAAAGAATATTATTGGTTGCTGTCGCAGGTTTATTCATTATTTCCTGTGGATCTGATAAAAAATCAAAGCTGGAAAAACTCAAAAAGCAATATGATGACATTACCGTACAGATCAAAGACCTTGAAAAAGAAATTGCGAAAGACGAAGGCAAGAGTATTGATAAGGTTGCTGAAGTGGAGGTAACAGAGTTGAAAAAATCAAACTTCGACCATTTCCTAGAAGTTCAGGGAAAGATTGATGGTGAAGAAAATATTTCTATTAGCCCTAAGATGATGGGCGTTGTTACCGAGATTGATGTAAAAGAAGGACAGGAAGTAAGTAACGGTCAGGTGTTGGCGCAAATTGATGATGCGGTATTAATGCAATCCCTTGCTTCCCTTGATTCAACTTTAAATTACGTAACGAATCTTTACATCAAGCAAAAAAAGTTATGGGAGCAAAAGATAGGTTCTGAAGTGCAATACCTTACTGCAAAAAACAATAAAGAAAATATTGAGAACAGTATCAAATCGTTGAAAGAGCAGATTGCTATGGCGCAGGTAGTATCGCCTATAAATGGCACGATTGAAGAAATTCCTATTAAGGTCGGGCAAACAGTAACACCGGGAGTAACTACTGCATTCCGCGTGGTGAATCTTTCAAAAGTTAAGGTCACTGCTGATGTGGCAGAAGCTTATTCTGCAAAACTTAGAACAGGCAACGAAGTAAAAATAAATTTCCCCGACCTTGACAAAGAAATTACTTCCAGAATATCTTTTGCAAGCAAGTTTATTAACACAGTCAATAGAACATTTCTCGTGGAAATGAATCTTAATAACAATGACGAATCATACAGGGCCAATATGGTTGCGGTAATCAAGATAAATGATTATCATGCCGATTCGGCCACAGTTGCCCCGGTTAATGTCGTACAAAAATTAAACGGAGATAATTATGTTTTTATAGCAGAGAAAAACAGCAGTAATAAATATGCGGCAAAAAAGATGAAGGTAAAAATTGGCCAGACATACAACGGAAATTCTGAAATATTAGATGGGCTTAAAGAAGGCGATAAGATTATTACGCTGGGTTACCAGAATATTGAAGACGGACAATTGCTTAAATTTTAAATTTCTTATTATTCAGATTTTTGAAAATATAAAACGCTAGCTATCATGAAAGGCAAAACTAAAGAATTCAAGCCTACCAGTTGGAGCATTAACAATAAGACCAGCATATATGTATTGATTGCGATCATATCCATATTTGGTATGATAAACTATCAAACCATACCAAAGGAACAAATACCCGATATAATAATTCCGACAATATTGGTCAATACCATGTATCCTGGTACAGGTCCTGCCGATATGGAGAATTTAATCACCCGTCCTCTTGAAAAAAATATCAAATCCATCAATGGTGTTAAAAAAATTACCAGTAACTCCATTCAGGACTTTTCAATGATAGCTGTTGAATTTAACACCAACGTCAAGGTCGACGATGCAAAACAAAAGGTAAAAGACGCTGTTGACAAAACAAAGAAAGATCTTCCGAACGATTTAAGTAAATATGGCGATCCACAAGTAATGGATATTGACCTGTCGGAAATACCTATTATGAATATAAATCTTTCAGGTGATATTGACCTGAACAGGTTAAAAAAATATGCCGATAACGCCAAGGATAAAATTGAATCATTCAAGGAAATCACGAGGGTTGATATTGTTGGCGCATTAGACAGGGAGATACAGATTGATGTGGACATGTACAGGATGCAGGCGGCCAGCGTTTCATTCAGCGATATTCAAAGAGCCGTATCTGCTGAAAATGTAATCATCTCCGGCGGCAATATCAATATGCAGGGAATGAGCAGATCTATCAGGGTCACCGGCGAATTTAAAAACATCGAACAAATAAAAAATATTTACATCCATTCGTCAAGTGGTGCAACAGTTGCATTGAAGGACATTGCCGACATTAAGGACGGTAATGCAGATCAGGAAAGTTTTGCCAGACTGAACGGGCAGAATGTGGTTACCCTTAATGTCATTAAAAAAAGCGGCGAGAACCTTCTGGATGCTTCCGACAAAATTAAAGATGCATTAAATGAACTTAAGGAAACCAAATTCCCGTCAAATCTCAATATCAATATAACCAGCGACCAGTCGAAGTTTACCAGAACCACGCTGGAAGACCTGAACAACACCATTATCATCGGGTTTGTTTTAGTTGTGCTTGTTCTGATGTTCTTCATGGGACTTACCAATGCCATATTTGTAGGGCTGTCGGTTCCTCTTTCAATGGCGCTTTGTTATATTGTTCTTCCGGGTATAGGATACACCATGAACATGCTGGTCATGTTCTCATTTATTTTCGCACTTGGTATTGTTGTGGATGATGCTATTGTCGTTATAGAAAATACGCATAGAATATTCAAACAGAATAAAGGAAAACTTAATATTTCGCAATCTGCCAAGTTTGCCGCGGGCGAAGTATTTGGCCCTATTTTTTCAGGGACATTAACAACGCTGGCTCCTTTCTTTCCTCTGGTATTTTGGCCGGGAACTATTGGTAAATTCATGCACTTCATTCCGGTTGTTTTGATATTGACTCTTTTTGCATCATTAATTGTTGCCTACATTTTTAACCCGGTGTTTGCCGTATCTTTCATGAAACACGATGAAGACAATGAAGTATCAGGAAACAAGAAGAAGATTTTTAAAAATGCATCTATCATTGCCGGCGTAGGTATTATTGCACATCTATTGGGTCATAATGGTATAGGGAACTTTGTTTTTACCATTGCAATTATCTTTATATTACATAATTTTTATGGATATAAAATATTATTGAAATTCCAGCATCGGTTTATTCCGGCCATGATAAACAGGTATGAGAGTTTATTAAAATGGGTGCTGTTCAAAAAACGCGCTTATTATGTGATACTGGCAACGATAGTATTATTGGTTGCTTCTTTTATATTGACCAGCGTATCGCATACCAAAACCATACTTTTCCCTTCAGGAGACCCGCAATATATTTACACCTACATTAAACTGCCCGTTGGAACGGATGTGAATGTTACCGATTCAATTACCGGGATTGTAGAAAACAGGATCAAAAATGTTCTGGCTAAGGATTATCCGGGCGGAAAAAATCCTATTCTTGAATCCATTATTTCAAATGTTTCTTTGGGTGCTTCAGAATCAATGTTCGACAGGTCGTCCACTTCCAATAAAGGTAAAGTTACCGTTGCTTTTGTTGAATTTTCAAAACGTCATGGTATTTCCACCAGTCAATATTTGGATAAAATGAGGGACGCCGTAAAAGGAATTCCCATTGCAGAAATTACCGTTGATGCAAACAAAATGGGTCCGCCATCGTCAGGAAAACCTGTAAATATAGAGATAAGCGGAGATAACCTGGAAGACCTCATAGTAACTGCCGGTGATTTTAAAAAATATGTTGAAGCATTAAAGATTCCCGGTATCGAACAATTAAAATCCGATTTTGATGATTCAAAACCCGAAATCACTATTGATATTGACAGAGAAAGAGCCAACCGCGAGGGCTTATCAACAGGACAAATAGGAAATGAGATAAGAACTGCCATATTAGGAACAGAGGTATCTAAATATCGTGAAGATGAAGACCAGTATCCTATTCAACTCAGATACGCCAAAGACGTGAGGGATCATATTGATAAGTTACTGAACCTGAAAATTGTTTACAGGGATATGACCTCAGGGACACTAAGGCAAATACCCCTTTCGGCTGTTGCAAAAATTAATTATGAAAACAGTTACGGCGGAATCAAAAGAAAAAACCTGAAAAAAGTGATCACGCTTGGCTCAAATGTTCTGACAGGTTATACTGCCGCTGAAATAAATAATAAAATAACAAAATCATTACCGGGCTTTTCAAAAAAAGAGGGTGTTGATATAAGCCTTACCGGTGAAAACGAAGATATGAAGGACACCATGTTGTTTATGGTTAAAGCTGTGCTGCTTACTTTATGCTTAATCCTGTTTATTTTAATTACCCAGTTTAATTCAATCAGTAAAACATTGATAATATTATCCGAAGTCATATTCAGTGTGATTGGAGTATTGCTCGGGTATTTAATATTTGGTATGGATTTTTCGGTTGTATTGACAGGAATGGGCATAGTTGCTTTAGCCGGGATAGTTGTACGTAATGGTATCTTGCTTGTTGAATTCACCGATGTGTTGAAAGAGCGCGGGTTGAAAACAAGGGATGCCATCATACAGGCAGGGAAAACCCGTATCACCCCTGTTATTTTAACTGCCACAGCTACCATATTGGGTTTGATTCCTTTAGCTATAGGTTTAAATATAAATTTCGAAACCCTGTTCACGGAATTCAATCCGCATATTTGGATGGGCGGCGACAGTGTACGTTTCTTCGGACCGCTTTCATGGGCAATTGTTTTTGGTTTAAGCTTTGCCACTTTCCTGACATTGATACTTGTTCCGGCTATGTATTTTATTGCATACTCTTCAAAGGTTGGAACAAAACGGCGCAGTTCGAACAGAAAAAGCAGAAAAGGACTACCGTATTCTAAAAATGATACGGCAAATAATGGCAATGATATTGAAGCGTTGATTTGATATTGTTTAATGATTTTTAAAAGGCTAACATCTGAAAGCCTGCTCGCATCAGGGCAGGCTTTTTTATTGCTTTATAAACCTCAAAAACATACCTTCCTGATTTCCAATGCAAATGGGATAAAGTCGTTTTCGTACTGATAACGATAGATATCGAGCTGATTACTACTTTTACTTAGTTGCTTTGGATTTTGGTTGAGGGGTATGAACAAATATAAGCAAGAGTGTTCCCATTAAAAAAACTGCAAATAGTGGGCAGTTAGCAGCGGCATTCAACCTGCTACTCACTATTAATTTACTTCTGCCTCATCTTAGCAATCCTTGAAAAATATTCATCAGCCATTTTCTCATCGCCCAGACTTTTGTATGTTAGTGTAATATTCCTGAGGTTATTGGTATCGTTAGGATTAAGTGTATATGCTTTGGTAAAATATTGCAATGCCTGTTTAAAATCGCCTTTCATCCCGTAAACAATGCCAATATTGGTAATATTCCCTTCGTTTTCGGGTTTCAGTTCATAAGCTTTAAGAAGAAAAGAAAGAGATTTATCAGGTTCGTTCAGATACCGTCCGTAAATTTCTCCAAGCTTGGAATAATTGTCATAGTTTTCCGGATCAATTTCAACTAATTTAAGCAGGTCGTCCGTTTCAGGCTTATACAGTGATTTCTTATTATATATATCCGCCCTCCATTGTAACGATTCTTTATATTTAGGATAAATTTCAATGGCTTTTGAAAAATCAGCAAGCGCAGCATCATAATTTTTATTTTCATAATAATAAGCAGCCCTGTTATAATATGCCAGTTCAAGCCGGGGAAATTCTTTGGCAACATTACCCCAAAAGGTAGCGCAATTTTTCCATATTGCTGTGCGTTCAAACGTAAGTCCGCTAAATAAAATAATCATTATCGAGCCAATGATTACAATCAATGAACGATATTTTTTATTTTCATACAGATAATTAAAACCGCATCCCGCAAGGAAAAACAACCCTATGGACGAAACATAAAAATAACGGTCGGCTGCAATAGCAGCGCCAATTGACATTATCTGCAGAACAGGAAATATGCTTACCAGAAAAAACAAACATCCGAAGATTACTTTATTGGAGCGTTTTATGGAATAAATGATAACGGCAAAAAACAATAAATTAACTACAGGGGAAATATAATACATTATTGGTAAGGCCACACTCATGTTTTGAGGGTAAGGATAAAGCCCCGAAAGATGAATGGGAATAAACATTTTATATATATAGAAGAACAAACTGTAATTAGCAAAGAAGATTCTGTCGGACAAAGTATATAATTCATTTGTTGCAAAAGCAACAGCACCTCCTGCTTTCTGAGCCCAGATTGTAATGATTCCGAAAATAATTGAAATAGCAAAGAAGGGAATTTTGTCAATCAGTTTTTTAAGTATGATCTTTTTATCCTTCAAAAAATCAATCAATATCAAGATGGCCGAAAAGGTAACCGCCATGCCTTTCGAAAGGCAGGAGAAGATAAATAATAGTAAAGTAAAGATGTAATATTTATTTTCTTTTGCTTCGGTATATTTAAGGTAACTCAACATGCCAAGAATGAAGAAGAAAGCATACAGCACATCTTTTCTTTCGGATACCCATGTCACTGATTCCACATGAAGGGGATGAATGCCAAATAACAAAGCCGTTATTATGGCAACAGGAAGTTTTGATGTCAGCTTATTCACAAACCAGAATAACAGCGCTGTGTTGATCAAATGAATGATGATGTTATCAATATGATATATCCATGGAGTAAGCTTGAAAAAATGATATTCAAAAGCATATGAAATAATTGTCAGGGGTTGATAATTGGCAAGGTATGGGGTAGAGAATATCTCTTTTATGTTATGCCAGGATAAACCTTTTATAAGCGAATCAACAGACAGGTAATAATAATCATCCCATATATCTATCTGGTTAAATAATGACGGGAAATAACTGATAACTGTTATCAGGCAACAGACAACAATAAAAATAATATGATAATTTTTTCTCTTTGCCGGAACAGACTTTGGGGAAATATTCTTCTTGGTTTTTAATGTAACTTGTTTTGGCATGAGACGTCAAAAAACAAAATTAATTAAAAAAGAAAAAGAGTGAAGATTTCTTCACTCTTTTTCTTACAAATTAATAACCCCAAAAAACACACAAATTATATTAAGACATTATTCGAAATTTCGTTTTGTAAATGTACTATAGCTTAACACTTATAGATGTTAAAGGACGTTAACAAAAGTTAAAATATGTTAAAGGCCAATATTGTCGGGAGGTTTACACATATTAAAAGTAATTTTGTTTTGTGAATAAGAAAGTTATTGTTTTCATTATAATTCTAATTACTCTTGCATTGGTCGGGCTGGTAAGCATACAGCTTTACTGGATAAAGAATGCGCTTGCTGTTAAAGAGGCCAACTTCGACAGGAGTGTTAATGAAGCAGTAACGAATGTAATTTATAAGCTTGAGAAACTGGAAGTTGCCGATCGTATTAAAAACAGGATTAAAAAGGGCCGTCCAAACACTTCGATTTATTCAACCATTGACTCCATCCATAATATGTTTACAAAAGAAATGGAATCCATGGCCTATGATTTCAATGTTCAGAAAGCTTCTTATATTAATTATACAAGCAAACGGTTTACTGTTGAATATGCCGAAACAATTCCCGGTAACGTCATAAAGCGTATTGATTCCAGCGTGGTTGTGGTGAAAGGAAAAGATTCAATTAAGAAAATTAAGTTTAAAAGCGAAATCAAGCCGATATCTGTTCCTGAATATTATTTTCCCTCCAACCGTTTCGACAGCATCAGTGACAAGATTGACAAGTTCATGAAAAAATCTTTCCTTGTGAATGATGTTTTTGAAGAAATGTTTAATAACAAAAATGATAAATCCATAGAAGAAAGTGTAGATCCTTCGAAAATGGATTCATTAATTAAATCTGAACTTATTAATAAAGGAATACATACGGATTTCGAATTTGGAATATATAGTCCATTAAAAAGCGATTTGGTTCTTGAAAAAACAGGGAAATATCATAAAGAACTGATGGAGAAAAGCGTTTCTTTTAATCTTTTTCCAAGCGATTTATACCGTACTCCCGAATACCTGTTGATTTATTTCCCGAAGAAAGAAACATATTTATTTACACAAACATGGTTAATGCTTTTCATTGCAGCAATGCTGATTGTTTTTATTATCCTTTCATTTATTTATACCATACGGACTATCATTAAACAGAAAAAACTGTCTGAAATGAAGAATGATTTCATTAATAATATGACTCACGAATTTAAAACCCCCATATCTACGATCTCTCTTGCATGCCAGGCCTTAAATGATGATGATATTTCCAAACCGGAGAATCTTTATAAAAATTATCTTCATGTTATTGACGATGAGAATAAAAGATTGGGGGTAATGGCAGAAAAGATTCTACAAACAGCGGTTCTTGAGAAAGGCCAGATAAAATTGAAGAAGGAACCAATGGATATTCATTTTGTAATTAATGAAGTTATTAAAAATATCCAACTTCAGGTCAATTCAAAGAATGGGGAAATAATAACTGATCTGAATGCTTCTAACTGTATCATTAATGCAGATAAAGTCCATATCACCAATGTAATTTATAACCTGGTTGATAATGCAAATAAATATTCCACGGAAAAGCCACAAATATTAATAGCAACTGAAAATAATGAATCTGGTGTATATATATCTGTTGCGGATAACGGAATAGGAATAAGCCATACCAACCTGAAGAAGATCTTTGATAAACTTTATCGTGTACCTACCGGAAATATTCACAACGTAAAAGGATTTGGCCTTGGCTTAAGCTATGTTAAAACAATAATTGAAATGCACAACGGGAATGTGGATGTGGAAAGTGAACTAAAAAAAGGTTCAAAATTTACAGTATATTTGCCCTTTGCCGAATCTAATATTTTATAACTATGGAAAACAAGGAATTAAAAATTCTGCTTGCTGAAGATGATCACAATCTTGGAACTATTCTGAAAGCTTATCTTGAAGCGAAGGGATATCCGACAAAATTATTTGTCAATGGTAAAGAAGCGTATGAAGCATATATAAAAGAAAAATTCGATTTCTGTATTCTTGATGTGATGATGCCTGTAAAGGATGGATTCACTATTGCAAAAGACATTAGAAAAACTGATAAAAAAATTCCTATACTTTTTCTAACGGCAAAATCAATGCAGGAAGACAGGATTGAAGGCTTGCAGCTGGGTGCCGATGATTATCTTACCAAACCATTCAGTATGGAAGAATTATTGCTGAGGATTAAAGCAATCCTACGTAGGGCAGATACTACCATAGCTGTTGACCAAACAGTTTTTAAAATAGGGGCATACCTATTTGATTATGCTCACCAAACACTTACTATTGGTAAAAACACCCAGAAATTAACATCTAAAGAAGCGGATCTTCTTAGAATCTTATGTGAAAACATGAATTCAGTTCTTGACAGAACAATCGCGCTTAACAGGGTTTGGAATAACGACAGTTATTTTAATGCTCGAAGCATGGATGTATATATTGCCAAGATTCGAAAGTACCTGAAGGACGACCCAAGCATTGAATTGCTCAATGTACATGGTGTAGGGTTTAAATTACTCACCAAATAGCAAGAATAATTTATTGGTTTTAAACTATTCTGTCATTAATAAATCAGGATCCGGAGTTTTTATTTTTATTAGATTTATCAACAATATTCATTTCTTTTATCAGGTTTGTTGCTCCTGCATATTTATCAATAATAAAAAGCACATAACGCATATCGACACAAATCGAACGCTGCAGATCCGGACTATACGCAATGTTATTGGTCATAGCTTCCCAATTACAATCGAATGCCAAGCCAATTAATTGCCCGTCGCCATTTATAACAGGGCTTCCGGAATTACCGCCCGTAATATCGTTATTGGTAAGGAAACAAACTTTAATTTCCCCGTTTTCAGCATACCTTCCATAATCCTTTGTTTCGTAAAGTTCTTTCAATTTTTTTGGGACGATGAATTCTTCATTCGTAGAATCTTCTTTATCTATCACTCCTTTTAGTGTTGTGCAGAAATCATAATGAACAGCATCTTTTGGAAAATAATCAAGCACTTTCCCATAAGACATACGCATAGTTGAATTTGCATTAGGATAGAATTTCTTATCAGGATCCATTGCTTTTAAACCAGCCATGAAAATCCGGTTCCCCCTGCTTAATAAATTATTCGCTTCAGTAATTTTAGCTGTAATTTCAGTGTATTTGTCCATCACTGATTGCAGGATTTTATACCCGGGATCCTTTTCAAGAATTGATTTCTCTGGTTTTAAAAGGAAATTTTCAATCTTGTTCTGATTAGCAAAGATTGATTTCCTGAAGATATCGGAAGCAAATTGCTTAAAGTCATTTTTATATTTCTTAGAAATCTCGTTAAAGATATCTGGTCGATATTCAAGGTTAACATCATTGTAAAATAAACTAACCATTGCAGCAAAGAGTTTTTGGTCGGTCGGCGCATTATAATCCTTAAAATATTTATCGGTCAATGATTTCAGTGATGCCACCTCTTTATTAATCTTATCTTTATCCGGTTGATCTTTATTTAAATCATCATAAAGGGCATCAAATCTGTGTGCATAAGTAATAATCTCACATCCGCGCATTAAACCTTCAAGAAAATACCAACGTGCTTTTGTATATTTATTCAATTCTTTATAAGCATTGGAAATATCTGTAAGTGCTTCACCATATTTGGCTTTGTTATCGTTGCTGGAATTCACCCATTTTGAGAAAGCATCTTCAATTTCCTTTTTCGTATCGTATAATTTTAAACTCATCAGTCCTTTGCTCTGACCAATATAATATTTCCAATAATTTGATGAGAATTGGTATTTGGCCGTATACTTTAATTTTACTTCAGGGCTTGCATCCATATCAGCCTTCATAATGGAAAGCTTTTCGGTACGTATTTTAATGATAGACGGATTGGATTGTTCCAACGTCAAATTAATACCATAAGATGTAAGGAACCTGTCAGTAGTTCCTGGAAAACCTAAAATCATTGAAAAATCATTTGTTTTATATCCGGCAATTGAAACCGGCAAAGAATATTTGGGTTTTAAAGGAATATTATTTTTTGAATACTCTGCCGGCTTACCGTCAGGCGCGGTATAAATCCTGAAGATGGAGAAGTCACCAGTGTGGCGCGGCCACATCCAGTTATCAGTATCTCCGCCAAAATCCCCAATACAGGTAGGAGGAGCGCCAACCATCCTTATGTCTTTAAATGTTTCCGACACAAACAAATAATATTCATTTCCCTCAAAAAAACCTTTTACGCTGGCTTCATAAGGTGTGTCTTTTATTGCTTCTGCTTTAATCTTTGCTGATAATTCATCAACTTTTGCAGATCTTTCTTTTTCGGTCATTTTATCGTTCAGTTCACCAAGTATCTTTTGCGTAACATCTTCTATCCTGATAAGGAAAGTAACCGCCAACCCGTCACATGAAAGTTCTTCATTTTTATTTTTTGCCCAAAAACCATTGGTAATATAATCATTTTCGATTGTGCTGTTTGCTTGTATTGACTGTAGTCCACAATGATGATTTGTAATAACCAAACCTTCTTTCGATATTACAGCTCCTGTACAACCATAACCAAACTGCACGATAGCATCTTTCATGCTGGAATGATTTACGCTGTATATTTCATCAGCGGTAAGATGCAGTCCCATTTTCTGCATATCAACATAATTTAGGCGGTCAACGAGCAACGGAAGCCACATTCCTTCATCAGCTTTTACAGGTTTAGGTATATTTGCAAAAACTACTATCACAGTTATACTAAGAAATAATTTTTTTAACATATATTGGATATTTTTAGAATTAACTACGTATAAGTAAATTATTGAATACAAAGTACGAAATATTTTATCATAAAGTTACAATTATTATCCGGAAATTAGACATATACAAAATCCATTTAGATAAATGAATTGAATAGCACTCCGTAATCACATTTTTTGTTTAATATCATGCGTAATCCACTGATAATACTGTGTTTTCTGCTTTCTCTATTTTTGGCATCTTGCCAAAGAAAAATAAATAGTCGCAGAAATTCATTCAGTGGACAAAAAAAAGAGGTAATTGATAATCAAAATCGAATATACCAGAGAAAAGCAGCTAAAGATAAAGGCATTTACAAGTTAAATACAAGAAAAAATAATAGAAATCCTTTTTCAAACTATAGCAAACACAACAGGAGTACTTCCTCGATACGTAAAGAAAATCAATCAACGGGGTCGTATGAATACAGCGAAAAACAAAGGAAAGTAGTTGGTAAAAAATATTTGATATTCTGGAATAAAAAAGACAAAAGAGATAGGGTGAGTTCCGACATAAGGACTGATACAAGAGAAAACATTGGTTCATATGAATATAACCTGAAAAAGAAAAAAGTAGTAAAGAAGAAATTCTTATTCTTTAAACGGTATAAGCGGGAAAAGGAAACGTCAACATTTAGCGGGGGAAAACACATATTCCGTTTTCGTGCTTCCAAAGGAAATAATAGGGCAAAAACTCATAAGCATGGTCTTTTCAGGAGACATATGGAAAAGAATCACAAGAACAAAAAACTTTCGCCCGAGTTATTCGACCCTTCAATGAGGATTATAATTTAAAGAATGCTTAAACGAACTGTTCGCCCTTTTCAATCTTCACATCATTCACAAATTTACGTATCTGCTGTTCATCAGTCATTTTGCAGATTAGGAGGATATTGTCGGATTCCACTATTATACAATCGTGAAGCCCCTGCATAAGTACCAGTTTATCATTCGGCATATTAACAATGCAGTTCTTTGAATCATAAACCATCACATTTTTGCCTACAATAGCATTTCCGTCTTTGTTCTTGTCGCGTATTTCATAAAGAGAACCCCATGTTCCAAGATCGGACCATCCAAAATCAGACTGGAGGACATACACATTATTTGCTTTTTCCATAACTCCATAGTCGATAGAAATATTGCGGCAAACAGTATAAGCTTTCTTAATAAAAGCTTTTTCTTTAGAAGTATTGTATTTTTTTAATCCCTCCTTGAATAAGCTGTCTATTTCGGGAAGATGTTTTTCAAATGCAGCTAAGATAGATTTTGCTTTCCATATAAATATACCCGAATTCCATAAAAAATCACCGCTTTTCAGGAACGATTTCGCCATTTCAAGAACAGGCTTTTCAGTAAATGTCTTCACTTTCCTTATCCTGTGATCGGCACATGCTGTTTCCTGGTTGAACTGTATATAGCCATAACCAGTATCTGGTCTGCTTGGCTTTATTCCAAGCGTAAGAAGCCAATCGTTTGCAGCACTGCATTTTAATGCCGCATGAATTATTTCAACAAAAATATCTTCTTTAAGAATGATATGATCGGAAGGGGCAACAATAACATTGGCTTCTGGATTCAGGTTTGAAATCTTATGACAGGAATAAGCAATACAGGGAGCTGTATTTCGGCGTGCAGGTTCACAAATTATCTGTTTTTCGCTGATATCGGGTATTTGCTCAAGAACAAGTGATTTATATAAGTCGTTGGTAACTACGTAGATATTTTCTTTTAAACAAACTTTTCTGAACCTGTCATAGGTTTGCTGGATGAGTGTCTGTCCTGTCCCGAGTATATCAATAAACTGCTTAGGGTGGGCTGTTCTGCTTATAGGCCAGAAACGCGTACCCACACCTCCTGCCATTATAACACAATAATCATTCTTGTTCATCACAAAAAATCGTTTAAATAGTTTGCAAAAGTATAAAAATTAAAAAACGTGAGGAAAATTAATTATAATATTGATGCTAAAAGCCTGAAAACAAGACAATAAAATAAATAACAACGGATGGTTTTTATAGTGTAGTTCCTTTTAATGATCCTGCTAATGATTATAAGAATATAGCAGATGATTACAATCATCGGACCGATTATTAGAAGGAAAGAAAAATTCCGCCAGTTATTGTACCCGTTATTTCAAACTTGCTACTTGTTACTTACGACTTTTTCTCTCCCCATTTTCCCTTTCAAAATTTAATTAACTTTACCACCTGCTATTACCCTATTATAACTTAAATGCCCGAACAAAAAAAGCTTTTCCTCCTCGATGCCATGGCGCTTATTTACCGCGCGTATTTCGCCATGAATAAGAACCCGCGCATCACTTCCAAAGGACTGAACACTTCTGCCATACTTGGTTTTGCCAATACGCTGTTCGAAGTTTTGAAGAACGAAAAGCCCACACATATCGCGGTGGCTTTCGATTCAAGGGAACCTACAGTGCGCCATGATGATTTTACCGAGTACAAGGCCCACCGCGAAGCCATGCCCGACGACCTTGCCACTGCCATTCCTTACATCATCCAGCTTATTGATGCATTTAATATTCCCGTTATTTTTTCCGAAGGCTATGAAGCCGACGATATTATAGGTACCCTTGCTAAGAAGGCGGAACAGGAAGGATTCAAGACATACATGATGACATCCGACAAGGATTTCGGCCAGCTGGTTTCCGAAAATATTTTTATTTACCGTCCCGGTCGTATGGGCGATAAAGCCGAAGTGCTGGGCGTGAAAGAAGTTTGTGCCAGGTTCGGCATCAAACGCACTGAGCAAGTTATAGATATGCTGGGGCTATGGGGCGATGCTTCCGATAACATTCCCGGTATCCCCGGTGTAGGCGAAGTAACAGCAAGGAAATTGCTCGAAGAATACGACAGCCTTGAAAATCTTATTGCTCAGTCAGCGCATATTAAAAACCCCAAACTGAAAGAAAAAGTAATACAGTATGCTGATCAGGCAGTATTTTCAAAGAAGCTTGCCACTATCATTCTTAATGTGCCTGTTGAACTGGAAGAAGATCGCTTATTGCGGAAACATCCCGACGAAGCCAGGCTTAGGGCTTTGCTTGATGAACTTGAATTCAGGAATTTTGCACAAAGGGTATTTACCGAACTCTCGTTAAAGCCTGCCGAAGAACGACAAGCGCAGCCAACATCAGTGGATCTCTTTGCTGCCAAAGAGGAAGGTGCCGAAGAGCTAATTGAAAAAAAAGATATACATACCACCCCTCACGAATATGTTCTGGTTGATACTCCCGAAAAACGCAGGAGTTTACTATTGCTTCTGAAGCAGCAAAAATCATTTTGCTTTGATACCGAAACTACAGGACTTGATTCGCACGAATCGGAACTTGTCGGCATGTCTTTTTCTTTTTACAAGCATAAAGCGTATTATGTTCCTGTGCCCGACAATTACCATGATGCGCATCAGCTGGTGGCTGAATTCAAAGAAGTGTTTGAAGATGCTGAAATTGAAAAGACAGGGCAGAATATAAAATTCGACATTGCTATATTAAAGTGGTACGATATTGATGTTAAGGGAAAACTGTTCGATACCATGCTTGCACATTACCTGATACAGCCTGATATGCGTCATGGAATGGATGTGTTGGCAGAAAGTTATCTTCATTACAAACCTGTTCCTATTGATAAGCTGATTGGCAAAAAAGGCAAAGACCAGCTTTCCATGCGCATAGTGCCTGTTGAAGAAATAAAGGAGTACGCAGCCGAAGATGCCGACATAACGTTACAGTTAAAAACGGTGTTTGAACCCCTGCTTGCCGAAAGCAGCACGCGAAAGCTGTTCGATGAAATTGAGATGCCTCTTGTTCCTGTGCTGGCATCCATGGAAGCCGAAGGAGTGAAAATAGATATTAAAGCATTAAATGATTATTCAGCACAGCTGGAAATTGAAATACAAGACCTGACAAAAGAAATTTATACTCTTGCGGGAACCGAGTTCAATATTTCTTCGCCAAAACAGCTTGGCGAAATACTCTTCGATAAGCTTGTCATAACAGAGAAAGCAAGGCTTACAAAAACAAAGCAATATTCCACAGGCGAAGATGTGCTGCAGAAGCTGGTGAATAAACATCCTATTATTCAGCACATACTGGATTATACCGTTCTCTCACAAAGTTAAAGTCGACTTATGTAGATACGCTTCCGAATCTTGTAAGCAAGCGTACGGGAAGAATTCATACTTCATACAACCAGGCAGTAGCAGCAACAGGGCGACTGAGTTCAAACAATCCAAATCTGCAAAATATTCCAATACGCACTGAAAGAGGCCGTGAAATAAGAAAAGCTTTTGTCCCGCGCAATGATAAATATACACTTCTTTCTGCCGATTATTCACAGATTGAACTTCGCATCATTGCCGAATTAAGCGGCGATACAGGCATGAAAGAAGCTTTTCAAAACGGATTGGACATACATGCAGCTACCGCTGCAAAAGTGTTTAAAGTTCCGCTGGAGCAGGTAACAAAAGAAATGCGGCGAAATGCAAAAGCGGTCAACTTTGGAATAAGTTACGGTATGAGTGCTTTCGGTCTTGCCGAAAGACTTGGTATATCAAGAAAAGAAGGCGGCGCAATTATCGACGAATATTTTAAGCAGTATTCTTCCATTAAAACATATATGGAAGAAACTATAGTTTTTGCCCGCAAGCATGGATATGTAGAAACCATGAAAGGTCGCAGAAGATATATTAATAATATTAATTCTTCTAATTCTGTTGAGCGTGGTTATGCCGAGAGGAATGCCATCAATGCTCCGATACAAGGTTCTGCAGCAGATATGATCAAAATAGCCATGATCAATGTTTTTGAAGCATTGCGAAAAGAAAAGCTGCATTCAAAAATGATCATGCAGGTACACGACGAGCTTGTTTTTGATGTTCATAAAGATGAAATAGAAGTTGTAAAGGCGCTTGTACTTGATAGCATGAAGCATGCTATAGATATGAGTATACCTATAGAAGTGGAAATGAGTGCAGGCGATAACTGGCTGGAAGCGCATTAAAGAGATTACAATATTGGTGCACAATAAAAAACCGGATAAAACTTATCCGGTTTTTTATTTAATTAGAATTATTTTATTGAAATATCCAACCCGAAGTTGGAATAACATCATTAATAGTTCTTACATATAATTCATATCCTTTATAATAGGTCAGAATACCAATAATATTTCCTTTGCCTCCAGGAACTTTATCTGCCGAAAAGTCTGCATATTTACTTGTATACACAGTTAAAGAACCAGAGCTAGCCTTATCAATAAGCTGATGACTTGTATTATTTACAGATTGGTAAGCAAACAATTCTCCTACTTCAGGAGCATTGAAATGTACAGTGTTAAATTGCACTAACATATCTACGTATTTAGCTGAGATTGCTGATATTAAAGAAAAAGATATTGGTGCCGGTGGATTTCCGGGTAAACTATCAGGGAAAATATAGGTGTCAAAATCAACAGGAGGTATTTTTTCAATAGTCTTGTTATTACAAAGACCTATCTGTAAAGCATATCCATAATTTCCTAAGTACAAACCCTGGCATTTAATAAAGACTCTTTGCCCGACAGGATATTTGGTATATAGATCGCTTCCGTTAAGCAATACTTCGATGCCGGCAGAAGTGTCCTGTATTACAATTTCCTCATAATAGTTTCCTCCTCTATCATCAGCAACAACAATTCCCTCGATAATAACATTTCCGGTAATCGGAATAACGGTTCCGGCCGGTGCTGTAGTTACCGGCAGATTTGCTCTAAGAGCTGCAATTGAAGTATTTGCTTGAAATGTAACATGCGGGGCTACAAAAGCAGGAGCTTTAAATTTTTCTTTTACACAACCATCAAGGAATATTATTCCTGAAAGGATGATAAGGATGGTTAATATCTTGCTGATTTTATTCATATAGTTCAATTTATTTTATTTGATATTTTTATTGAAAAGAGCATGGTTACTATTAATTAAACCCTTTAAGGTCGGTAATATCTCTCAATGTTAACTGCGGTGTGCCATTATAAGTTGTCAGTATTGCTGTTACAGAACCAACGCCTCCCGGAATAGGATCTGCGGCCCACGGACAATATTGGATAGAACTTGTATAAATGACAACGGAATTTCCTTTAACATTATATAGTGCAGTGCTGCCAGCAACTCCCTCAGTAGCAAAAGGTTTCCCAATTTCAGTTGATAGAAAATGTACGCTATCTAATTCAATAAGTGTGCTTAATGGCACAGTCAATAAATTAGGGATAGTTTCAACTGTTGGTGCAGGAGGATTCTGCGGGAAACCGTCAAGGAACAAATGAGCACTGATAAGCGTAGAGGGGATTTGTGTGATGTTTCCTGCTAATTCCCCGACATTGTTGTAACCAATTTCAGGTAAAGCATAAGAATTTCCAAGATACAATCCCTGGCATTTGATATAGACCGTTTGGCCAACCGGATAGGTAGCATAAAGAAATTTTTGATCCAGAGCTATGCAAATTCCCCCTGTTCCATCTTCCAGATAAAGATCCTTGTAAATATTTCCCGATTGATCGTTTCCGATAACCACACCTTTAATGATAATATTCCGCGTAATCAGCACAAAGGGAGTGGACAAAGCATTCACGGAATCAGCATATTGATTAAACTGTGCCAGTGTCATATTTGCAGTTAAACCGGCAGAGGGTGGATTGTCAGGCGGTGTATCAAATCCTTTTTCTTTAATACAACCCGTGAAACAGGTTATTCCCGTTAAGAATAACAATCCTGCAATTATTTTATTTATTTTATTCATATTTCTCAAATTTTATATTATAGATATAATCAATTAAATCCTGATAGAAGCAGTTAGGAAGAATGTTCTTCCCAGGCCATAAAAATACTTAGGTGGGAATTTATCAACATGATGTAATACAAAATCGTAACGCATTTGTTCATATCCGTTGATGATCAAATCCTGATTGTTAAGAATATTTTTTACACTTAAATTAATACTGATAAAGTAGGATTTTACCCTGAAAGATTTGCCCACAGATAAATCAATAGTGTATCCGCCTTTCAATTTTTGTTGCTGTGTAATAGTATTAATAGCTGTATCGCCGGGAAGCAGGCCGGAAATAGCCCTAGTAGTCCTTCTTTCAGGACTAAAGTCGAGATACATTTTATCAAAGTAATTAAAATTAACACTGGCATGCCAGTACTTTTGATTGGAATATTTAATTCCAAAAGAACCTGCATCTTGTGGGGTACCGCTGACATAGAAGTTTTTCTGATAAATTGTCATGGTAGTATCATTACTTGAACCGTTCTCAACAGAAATATGTGCAGTTGGTTCGGATGTATAACGGTAATTACCAAGAGCGCCGACACCAACAACGCTAAAGTTGCCATTTATTTTATATTCTGCGCCTAATTCAAAGCCCTGATAAGTTTTATTAACTCCTGTTTCTGTTAAATTTACAAAGGAGTTAATATCATCATCAAAATAACTCATCTCATCAGACAAGTGCTGCATTATTGATTCGTAGGCAGTAAACCGCACATTAAGTTTTGGCGCCTTATAAATGTAACTGAGGTCGCCCGATAAAGTGGTACTATTCCTTAAGTTGGGGGTTATAATATTTTTAATTTCGGGGTCAATAAAAGAAGTGTTTGGCAGTGGAGGCGTTGTTATATAAGCCAAATTACCTACTAAGTAATTATGTCCTGTTATTTTATAGGTTGCGCCAGCTTTTATACCATAATTTAAAAAGTGATTCCATGGTGAAAGGCCGTAAGAACTATCGGGTGCGCGTCCGTTTACCATATTCCCTTTTCTCCAGAACTCATCATAATTGGCATTAGCTGCTATAAAAAATTCCAGATTATTATATGTAAATTCTGCCTGTCCCCATAATAATCCGGTATTTTTTAATATGTTATAATCATATCCAAATTTACCGCCTTGTTTTATCGTATCGTTCGGATGATTTACATCATTTTGGATAATTGCAGGGTTGCCCGGGAAATCCTGTTGGGCATACTGATCAATATCAACCCAGTAATTTCCGCCTAAAAGATCATTCAGCACTTTATAATTATGCCCGTTATAACAACTCAGTTCTATACCGCCTGTAAAATCAACATGTTCATTCTTTTGATAATTAAAATTTGAACTTAAATTTAATTCTTTATGGTCGGTGCGGCGTTCTTCAACTATATAACTTGCCTGAGCTCCCGTAGCATTATCAATCGCATTTGCCGCGTATAAATTGTCCCAGTTTATTTGACCGGCATTATCTTTTTCCCATGCATTTTTAATAGCTGCTACTACTGCAGGATCAGCAGGTGTTGAGGGAGCCGGATAAGGTTGCCAGCCCATATTTGTTTGCCAGCTTGGTAAATACCTGTAATAATCTGGGCGTGGATCGGCAGCATTATACCAGTTTAGTGCAGTGTTGCTGTTTCTGCCAAATGAAAACCCGAGTGTGTTGGTAACCTTAGTTTTCTTATTTAAATCGAGGTAATGGTTTAATAATATCAAAGGTTCATGAACATTTTTTACCCTGGCATTTCGCTTTGCCCCATCCTGATATCCCCAGTCAGGGTTATAATAATGCGAGCCAGCAAGGTCAAAACATTCCTGTGTTGCAGCAGCCTGCATGCCACGTTTTGCCGGAGACCCTTCGATAGTAAGCGATAAACTGTTCTTATCATTCAGTTTCTTTTCAGCAGCGCCGAAATATGACCATCCGTCAAAAAATGTTCCGGCTGCATAGCCTTCCTGCGATTCACGGCGTGATCCGCTGAAAACAAAAGCCCAGTTGTTTTTCATCATACCTGTAGAGTATGTGTAAGATAAACGATGAGTATATGAAACATCCGAATATGAATACGACAATTTATTTTCTTTCCCGTAAAGCGATGCCCTTGTAAGAATATCTGTCGAGCCACCAATTGCACCGAAGGAAAAGCCTGAAATATTTAAACCGTTTACCGCTTCGGTTTTGTTGGTTACATCACTTAAACCGCCCCAGTCGGACCATGAAGGGCGCCCGTTTACAGCATCATTGGTAAGGAAACCATTCATATATACCAAAGAATTATTAGCATCGTATCCGCGAATGCGGAAATAAGCCGCATTTAAAGTAAAACTGGCAGTGGAAACAAAAACATCGCTCGAGGAATGCAATAATCCGGCAATGTTTTGATCCTTGGCATTATCATCAAAATCAAGCGATAAAAGGTTAATTTCGGTTATGCCTTTATTTTCCGGAGAACTATAAGTGCCAATAGCTTTCATGCCGAATGTGCCAAGTTTTGTTTCATCGCCTGTAACATCAATATTAGAAGATTGCGATTCAAAACCATCAATCGAAATAGTTATACTTGTTTTGCCCTGAGGTATCCCGTTCAGTTCAAAATTACCGTTATTGTCGGTTGTTGACTGAATGGTTCCAATCTGCACAGAAGCTCCGGGAATCGGTTTGCCGCTTTCAGTGCCAAAAACAGTTCCTGATACTTTTGCGTTTTGCGCCTGAATAACAACGGCTGTTAAAAATAAAAAGGATAAAATAAACAATCGTTTCATTATGTAAAAATTTAGTTATTTTTTTTAAAAAGTATGCAAAGTTATAATTTATAGTTAAAATCAATAAAATATTATCATTATTTCTTTGATAAGTTTATCCACTTCTGAATGGGATAGTGTAATGATGCGCTGATTTGCATAAAAAAAAGGGCTTCGCATTAGCGAAGCCCTTAATGCCTAACTTTTATGTTTTATATCACTTTATCACAACTATCTTATCCTTTGCTATTAGTTTATTGTCTGCCAATACTTGATAAAAGTAAACCCCATCATTAAGATTGTTTAATGAAATTGAAATACTATTGATACCACAGGTCAAAGAATAATTGCATTCTTTTACTCCTGTAGAATTATAAAGTTCAAAACGATCTAAAGTATTTAATGGTAAATTATATGACACTTTCACATCCCCGTTTGTTGGGTTTGGTGAAAGCTTAAAATAAGCACTATCCAATATTTTGTTTTCTTTTTTTATTACAACTGTTGTTTCTTTGGGAGGATTAGAATTACCTGTTTGTGCTATTTTTGAACTGCTGTTGCTGCATAAATTCGGGTCTATATACCCATAACTGGTGCAACCGGCTTTCATGTGTACGCCCGGTTTAATATCAATTTTATCGCCAGCAGTAAAATATGCAGTTACTCCATTATCCACACTAAAAGTATTCTGTGTAATTACAGGATCGGCAAATGAACTTGCAGTATGAAATACAGCTGTAGTTTCGGCAGGGGCAATAGTTAAATCGTTTTTAGCTGAAAAATCCTGGTCGTAAACCACATCTCTATAGAAGATAAAAAGTAAGAAACACCATCTCCAAGAAAATCTCCATTGAAATTATTTACATTCAAATTTTTTATATCTTGAAGATTTACGATGTTATTATTGATTGCATCATATTGTTCTTTTACCTGATAAGAACTTATGTTTTGTCCATTACTGAATGAGTAAAGGACTATAAATAAAATGAATAATTTATTTTTCATGTCTTTAATAATTTAAATTGTAATTCTGAGTAGTCAATAAATGACAATAAACCGAATCAATAAAATTCTGCGTTGTGGAATTTTTTGTTACACTCCAATATAATCTAATATAAAAATTTTGATAACTATATGCCTCTGCACTAAATGTGACAGTTGTATCTATACTCATTCCAAATTTTTGGAAGCTCCCAGCACTATAATGATTAATTCCGCCGTAAGCATTTATAAAATCATACTCACCATCTATTTTTATATAATCAGATGAATTAAATGGTGTTTGGTTTTTAATATGAACTTGTACTAAAGCATTACCTTTGAGTTTATCGTTTAATACACAAATTTTTCCTTTTGGAATACCCTCGGAACTGTATGTTTCATTATACCATGGGTCTTTCCGATAAATGCAACCTGCCCCATTGCCAGAAGCATTATTTTTTATTTCATCCTCAAGAAATTTGTAATGGAA